>CAZHBM010000288.1:0-5485 GCA_964529945.1 uncultured Anaerolineales bacterium
CAGACTCTTGGTCCACGCCTGCAAACAAGGGATATGATCGATGCTCATGCTCAGAACCTGAGCATTCTGCTCCTCGAACAAGGCTTTTTCGGCCTCGTATGAGGAGACCTGGCTCGTTCAGACCGACGTCCAGGCCATCGGGAAAAACGCCAACAGCACATTCTTTCCTCGATAGTCGTCAAGCGTTACCTTGTGACCCAGATGGCACGAACGCGTAAAGTTCGGCGCTGGTTGCCCTACCTTCAATTTCATCACGCACCCTCCTAAATCGCCACACAGGATTAACAACGTCGCCACTATACCATAGCAGCGAGGCAAATACAATCTCAATCAAGTGATCATCGCTACCACGCAAGAGGACCCGGTCAGGTTCCAGGTACGTCCTTTTTGTCGAGGGTTGAGCTGGCACCACCGGCATCCGGTCTTTCCTTTGTAGTGCCTGCCGTCCACAGGCACTACAAAAACCCTGCCATCCCATGCATTTCTTGTGACTTGCGAGCAGTTGCTGCTTCACGAATACACTCTGGGAGCAAGTCTTGGCGCGTTTCCTACCAGCTGCAAAAGAGGTGTATCTCCAGATTTCGCTTCTGTTTCTGTCTGTACTATAATTTGATATTTGAGGGCTATTCGGTCGTCTTGAGAGTGTACCGCCGAGAGTGATAATTATAGCGCATTTGCCATGCTCCTTTCTTAAGCTCACCTTAAGGTTGCCGATAGTCGCATTTAAGGACAGCAATGCGAAAACTGTGGTATTTTGCTAACGATGTCCCCACAACAACATATCTGGATTTCCCGGGAAACCCCCTGAAAAAGATATCGACTAGGAGGAGTGGTACGTGATTGAAGTCACTAATGTCACCAAGTCCTATGGTCAAGTCGAGGCGCTGCGCGGCATTTCGTTTAACGTGGCCCCCCATGAAGTGGTAGGCCTGCTGGGGCCAAATGGTGCCGGTAAATCTACCACCATCAAGATCTTGACTGGTTATCTCCAACCCGACAGCGGTAGCGTTCACGTGGATGGGCTGGATGTCCTCAAAAACACGCTCGAGGTGCAGCAACGAATCGGTTACTTGCCGGAAAGCGCTCCCCTGTATCCGGAGCTATCAGTGCAGCAATATTTGCAGCTGATTGCCGACCTGCGTCAGATCCCAAGTGACGCGAGAGCGTCTCGTCTTTCGGAAGCCATCTACGCCACCGGCTTGGAGAATCATCTGACCCGTTTTATCGGGGAACTGAGCAAGGGCTATCGACAGCGGGTCGGACTGGCTCAAGCCATCTTACACAAGCCCAAGTTGCTCATTTTGGATGAGCCCACCATCGGTCTCGATCCAACTCAGGTGGTCGAGATTCGGAGACTGCTAACCCGTCTGGCAGAAGGCAGCACCATCCTTTTCTCCTCCCATATCCTGTCGGAGGTGGAAGCCGTCTGTGACCGGGTTATCATTGTCATGAATGGCGAAATCAGGGCCGACGCTCGCTTAGCCGACCTGGCAACCACACCCGACGCCGTCCTCGTATTGGACAAAGACATGCCCGGTATCGACAGTGCCCTGCGCCAGCTCAAAGGTGTCCGTCGGGTCGAAAAAGGCAAGACGGTCGAAGGCCACGCGCTTTATCGCGTGCTCGGCCGAGCCGATAATGGACATCCCCCCGATCTCTGCCCCGCCATCTATGAATTGGCACGCCAGCAAGATTGGAAGGTGCGTGAGCTGCGCCCTGACGTGCGCACGCTCGAGACTGTGTTCAACCAATTGGCAATGGGGGTAGTAGAATAATGAAACGCACGATGTCCTTGGTAAGGAAAGAACTGAATACCTATTTCGGCTCGCCGATGGCACTCATCTTTGTGGGTGTGTTCCTGGCGGCCACCTTGTTTGCCGTTTTCTGGGTAGACACTTTCTTCTCGCGGGGAATCGCTGATGTACGCCCGATGTTCCAGTGGATGCCCATCCTGCTCATCTTCCTGGTAGGCGCTTTGACGATGCGCCAGTGGAGCGAGGAAGAACAGACCGGGACGATTGAGATTTTGCTGACAATGCCGGCCCGTTTGATTCAGCTGGTGTGGGCAAAATTCCTGGCCGCAATGTTGCTTGTGATTCTTGCTCTGGCCCTAACCATTTTCCTGCCGATTACCGTCTCTCTATTGGGCAACCTTGATTGGGGGCCTGTCTTCGGAGGTTACCTGGCGGCTGTCCTGTTGGCCAGCGCCTACGTTGCTATCGGGCTTTTTGTATCTTCACGCACAGACAACCAGATTGTGTCCCTGATCCTGACCGTGGTCATCGGCGGTCTGTTCTATCTGGTCGGGTCGGCGGGCGTCACGGACTTCTTTGGCGACAACGTGGCTGAGATACTGCGCAGCATCGGCTCAGGCAGTCGTTTTGAGAGTATCCAGCGCGGGGTCATCGATATCAGAGATTTGGTTTACTACATCTCCCTGACAGCCCTTTTCTTGACGTTGAATGTTGTATCGTTGGACAGCAAACGTTGGAGCAGCGGTGCGATGACACGTCCCTACCGTCAAGGGATGATACTGGCCGCCGCCCTGGTGGCACTCAACGTGGTTGCATTGAACGTATGGCTTTTTCCTCTCGCTGGAGCACGGGTCGACATTACCGCCCAGAAAGAATACAGCCTATCCCAGACCACTCGTGACATGCTTAGCACGCTCCAGGAGCCGTTGCTAATTCGCGGCTATTTCAGCGAGCGAACCCACCCATTGCTGGCTCCTTTGGTACCTACTGTGCGCGACATGCTGCGTGAATATGAAATCGCGTCCGACGGTAAGGTAGTTGTGGAGATCGTCGACCCGTTACAGGACCCCGAGGCGGAGGCGGAGGCCAATGAAACCTATGGTATTCAACCTACGCCTTTGCAGGTGGCCGACCGCTATGGTACGTCAGTGGTCAACGCCTACTTTGACGTCCTCGTTCGCTACGGCGACCAAAGTGTGGTCCTCAACTTCCGCGACCTGGTCGAAATCCAGTCAACCAGGACCGGGGTGCCCGATGTGCGCCTGCGCAATCTCGAGTACGACCTGACACGCGCCGTCAAAAAGGTCGTCTACGGCTTCCAGAGCATTGATGCCGTTCTGGCGACTCTCGATCAACCTGCCAAACTCACCCTATATGCGACACCGGACACTCTGCCGGGCACGTTGCAGGATGCGATGGCGACGATGCAACAGGTAGCCCAAGACATTGCCGACAACTCCAACGGCAAGTTTCAGTTTGAGACCATCAACGTGGACGCACCCGACAGCCCTGTCACTCGCCAGATGTTGATGGACAACTACGGCCTGCGTCCGATTGCTGCATCGCTCTTCTCGGATCAGAGTTACTATCTACATATGGTGCTCGAAAGCGGAGGCCAAAGTCAATTGGTCTACCCGACCGGAGACCTAAGCGAAAGCTCCATCCGCACGGCTATCGAATCGGCACTCAAGCGCAGCACTACCGGCTTCCTGAAAGTAGTGGGCATATGGATGCCACCCGACCAGCCGCAACAAAATATGCTCGGCCAACAACAACCGTCCTTGAAGCAATATAACCAGATCATCCAACAGCTGGGCCAGGACTATTCGGTGCGACCGGTTGATCTATCCACCGGGCAAGTCTCCACCGGCATCGACGTACTTTTGTTGATTGCGCCGCAAGGATTGGGTGACAAAGAACTGTACGCCGTCGACCAATATTTGATGCGTGGCGGTGCGGTAGTCGCCGCGGCCGGCAATTACGCATTGAGTTCGGATCCAATGAGCGGCGGATTGGGCCTGCAACCTATCGATGGCGGTATCCAGCAGTTGTTGCAGAGTTACGGAATTGATATCGGAGACTCCCTGGTACTGGACGTGCAGAATGAGCCATTCCCAGTTCAGGTGATGCGCGACGCAGGCGGTATGCAAGTGCGCGAGGTCCAGGCGCTCAACTATCCATTCTTCGTCGACATTCGAGCCGATGGCATGGATACGCAGAGTGCCATCCTGGCCAACCTGCCAGCCGTAACACTGCAATACGCTTCTCCCATCACAGTCGATGAACAGAAAAACGCCAACCGTGAGGTAACGGAACTGTTATGGTCCAGCCCGGGCTCCTGGCTGCGTTCGGACCCCAATATCCAGCCCGATCTGCAGGCATACCCTGAACTTGGTTTCCCCGTCGAAGGCGAACAAGCCCCGCATCTGTTGGCAGTAGCCGTCAGAGGCTCGTTCGACAGTTATTTCAAAGGCAAGCCTTCACCACTCGACGCCAATCAGGGCGCCAGTACAGACGAGAATCCGTTGGCCGCCCAAGACCAACCGCAAGAACCGACCTTGGGGACAATTGATACCTCTCCTGAGACATCGCGCCTGGTTGTAGTTAGCAGCGCCGAATACTTGAACGACGTTATCTTCAACCTTTCTTCTATGCTCAGCGGAGATCGTTATCTCAACAGCTTAAAACTCGCCCAGAATGCCGTCGATTGGTCGGTTGAGGATATGGACCTGCTCAGCATCCGTTCTCGCGGCACGACCAGCCGGATACTGCTGCCTCTCAGCAAAGGTCAAGAATCCTTCTGGGAGGGAGTGAACTACGGACTGGCCCTGCTCGGATTGATCGTGATCGCAGTAATCTGGCAGACTCGACGTCGGCGCGAGAAACCGATGGAGTTGATTCCTGTGGCGCACGAGAAGCATGGGCGGAAAGAGGTAAAATGATGTTTGACAAACGCAATCAAATCCTGACTGTTTTGTTGATTGTACAGGTCGCGGTCATCGCCTTCATGTTCTGGCCCAGAGCCAGTGCCAATGCGGAGGGTGGCCCTCTCCTGCCCGGTTACCAGGCAACTAATGTCGCCGCGATCACAATTGATGGTGGCACCAGCGACGGTTCGGTGACGCTGGCCAGAGAAGGCAATGACTGGGTGTTACCGGCAGCTGACAATTATCCAGCCAATGGAACGAAGATAGAAGAACTGCTGCAGAAGCTGGGTAACGTGGACACCTCACGCCTGGTAACGCGCACAGATGCCAGCCATCAACGTCTTCAGGTCGCGCCCGACAACTTCAACCGGAAACTGGATATAGATATGACCGACGGCGGCCAATACGAGTTGTTCGTCGGCAGTCCAGCCGGCGGCAGCACGTCGCACGTCCGAGCCGGCGGCGAATCAGAGGTCTATTTGACCAACGAGATCGTAAGTTGGGATCTGGGGGCCGTACCTTCAGCCTGGATCGATCCGATCTACTTCACGGCACCACAAACCAGCACAGTCGCCTTGGTACTTGAGAATGGTAATGGCACGTTCGAGTTTGAGAAGGGTGCTTCCGGCTGGCAATTGAAGGATCTGCCGGCCACCGATACTCTCAACCAGGACGCGGTGAATACCTTTGTCAACCAGGCAATTGCGGTTCGAATGCAGGAGCCGTTGGGCAAAAGCGACAAACCGGAATATGGCTTATCGCAGCCCCAGGCGACGGTCACCGTGGTGACCCGCGAGGGAGAGA
>CAZHBM010000289.1:0-5473 GCA_964529945.1 uncultured Anaerolineales bacterium
TATTCTTTGATCTTGGTCCCAGGCCTCGAGCCGCTCTTGGATCTCGATTCTTGCGTGGGCACTCTGTGTTCGTGAGGTGGGCCCGCTCGCTCTTTTCGGAACCTTCTCAAAACTCCGAGACGCGGCCGCGACCAAATCGCGCGCTCGTTGGCGACCCGCTCAATACAGCAGGACAGCCACGCCCGTCCGCCATCGTTACGCCGCCTAGGTGAGCTATGAATACATGTAACGTACTCATCGTCGACAGAAACGACCGGCTGCAAGGAGCCGTTATGGGCGCCCTGTCAAGCAAAGGCTACCGGGTCGTCACTGCGGACTGGGACCGAACGGTCGTTGAACTACCCATTGCGGTCGCCATCGTCGAAGTCCAGCCGACAGTCCCGGCCGAGTTGGAGATCGTGTCCCAAATCAAGGCACGCACGCCGGATACACACATTATCCTCATCACCAGCTGTGTGGAGCAGGATTGGCACGCTGGAGCACTGAACCGCGACGTCTACGCCTATCTGCACGCCCCCAGCGACCCTGACCAGCTGCTGTTATTGGTCGAACGGGCCGTCGAGGATCGCCAAACCAGGCTCGCCCTGCGCGACAGCGAACTACGGTTTCGGGCCACCTTCGAGCAGGCGGCTGTAGGCATTGCCCACACCGGCCCCGAAGGATGCTATTTGCGGGTCAATGAGCGTTTCTGCCGCATGGTGGGTTACACCCAAGAGGAACTGCTTTCAATGAGCTTCGAGGCCGTCACGCATCCAGACGACGTGGCCGGGAATTTGGCCCTGGCCAAAGAACTCTGGGGCGGCATCCGGCGCAGTTTCACGATGGAAAAGCGCTTCAGATGCAAGGATGGCTCTGATATCTGGGCCAATCTGACAGCCGCCGGTGTCTATGGGCAGGATGGCAGCATCGAGTACACCATCGCCGTGGTCGAGGACATCAGCCAGCGGAAAAAGGCCGAGGCGGAAAAGGACAAGATACAGGATCAGCTCCTCCAGGCACAAAAAATGCAGGCTGTCGGTCACCTGACGGCCGGGATCGCCCACGACTTCAACAATCTTTTGACGGCCATCAACGGCTACACTGAAATGATGCAACTCCAGATGAATCCGAATGATCCCCTGTACAGCCATACTGAAAAGATACTCAGCGCGGGCGAACGGGCTGCCGCACTGATCAACCAGCTGATGGTCTTCAGCCGGAAGAAGGTGGTAGAACCTCAGACTTTGTACCTGAACCGAGTCATACGTGAGCTCAACAGTATGCTGCAACGTATCATCGGTGAAGACATCGTATTGCAGCTGTCGCTTGCCTCCGAGCTTTGGCCGACGTTGCTTGATCCCTCCAACAGCCAACAGATCATCGTCAATCTGGCAGTCAATGCCCGGGACGCGATGCCGCAGGGCGGCACACTCGAAATTCAAACGTCGAATATTTCTTTCTCGGAGGCACACACTACGCGCCTGGTCCGTATTCAGCCCGGCGACTACGTATGTCTGGCAGTTGTCGACAACGGCACCGGTATAGGCTCCGAGATCTTGGAGCACGTATTTGAGCCTTTCTTTACGACCAAATCCCCGGGACAGGGTACCGGCCTCGGCTTGGCAACCGTCTATGGCATTGTGGAACAGGCATCTGGTTTCATTGATGTCCAGAGTTGTGAGGGCGAAGGCACCACGGTCCTCGTATACCTGCCGCGAACCGTGTCCGACGAGCCGACTGCCCCACCGGTAGCGCTGCGTGATCCCCTGCCTCTAGGTTGTGAGACGGTCTTGATCGTTGAGGACAATCCCGCCGTGCGTGAACTGACCGGGGCGACGCTTGCCCGATTGGGCTATCACGTCCTGACAGCCACGACAGCTGGGAACGCACTGGATGTCTTTGCCCATCACACCGATTCGATCGACTTACTGCTGACCGACGTTATCCTGCCGGGCGTCAACGGCGTCGAGTTGGCACAGCAGTTGGTTGCCGCCCATCCACATCTTAAGGTCCTGTTCCTATCAGGCTATTCTCAGGACGTTTTGGCCCGTTACGGCGACGTCGGCGCTACAGGCGCGTTGCTTCAGAAGCCCGTCCGCCCCGTAAGATTGGCCAGAATGGTACGCGAAGTACTCGACGAAAGAGCTTCATCGCAATAACGGCCGGCGAACCCCGACAATAGGTAATGCGGCTTGAGCAGTCCATGGGACAGAGTGAAGACAGAGTCGAGGTAGGTTTCTTTGCCGAAAACGCAGAGATTTTTGGGCTAACGAGAATCGCTCTGGCTGTGAGCAAGTTCTTGCCGGGAGCGAGCCGTTGTACTATGTTTATGAGTTGTGTTGCGATAGTCGTTGTGGAGGTTTCGTATGCCAGTTAGTCGCGTTGTGATCGTTGACGACGACGCTAACCAACGGCAATTACTGACCGATATCTTGTCCGCCGAGGGCTATGATACAGTCGCAGTACCCTCAGCCCAGGCAACCCTGCAGCAGCTTGAAGCCGCAGCGGTTCTGATCGACCTGAGCCTGCGCGACGCGCCGGCTCTCGAGCTGCTGGCCGAACTAAAGCGACGTGCGCCGGACACAGCCTGCATCGTAGTCGCTGACGAAACCACCCAGGCGACCGCTCTGGAGGCTGTCCGGCTGGGTGCCTTTAACTACGTGCGCCGACCGCTCGACCGGCAACACCTGTTGGTCACTTTGCGGCGAGCAATTGATTTTCGTGAGGCGATGCTGTCACAGCGTCAATCGCAGCGCAACTGGCGGTCGCTTTTGGGCAACCTCTCCGATGTCGTGGTAATAGTCGCTCCCGACGGGCGCATCATCGACGCCAACCACCCGCCGGCCGGAAAAGCAGCTGGAGAGATATTGGGCACCAACTTTGTCGACGATCTGATCCCGCCGGCCGACCGCGACTGCCTGCGCCAGGCGTTGCAGCGTGTGGTCCAAACGGCTGTCCCGGAGCGCTTTGATACGGTGGTGCTCTGGCCTGAAGCGAGAATCCCCGCGACCTGTTTTCTGACCAAGATGAATCTTGGTTCGGGGCACGAAGATGTGGAAGCGGTGGCCTTGATCATTCACGACCTCGCGCAAGGTGAACGAGACGACCAGGCGTCCCCACGCAATCACAGCCGCTACCGCGAACTCTTCGAGCATTCACCCATTGCGCTGGAGGAGGAAGATTGTTCACGCCTGCTGGTTTATCTGGAGGAGCTGCGCCTCCGCGGCGTGGATGACTTCGAAACGTACTTTCGCCGGCACCCGGCAGAGTTGCATCAATGTGCGAGTCTGGTCGAAGTCGTCGAGGTCAACCGGGCCGCTGTCGAACTTTTTGAAGCCGGTGACAAGAAGGATTTGCTGGGATCCCTCAGCCGGCTCCTGCCGCCCGAGCCGCCCGAAAGTCTACTGGAAACGGTTCTGGCGATTGCTGAGGGTAGAACCACCTTTGTGTCGGAAACTGTCAACAAAACAATCACGGGGCGCGAGCTGCATGTGATTGTGCGTTGGACGGTATCGGCCGGCCACGAACACGATTTATCTCTGATACTGGTGTCCATCGTCGATATCACACCAAGAATCGAAGCTGAGCGAGCGTTACAAGAGAAGAACGCCGAGTTGGAAACCATCCTCCAGGCTTTGCCGGAAGCACTGGTCTACGCCGACAGCCGGCGACGCTTGATGAAGGTCAATCCCGCTTTCACACGTGTCTTCGGTTACCAACCCGACGAAGTGATCGGCCGAAACGCGCGGTTTCTCTACGCCTCCCCAGAGGAGTACCGGAGGCAGGGACGGCTACGCTTCAACGTAGAGAGTCTATCGACACCTCAGGAGCCATATGAGGTGGACTACGTCCGCCATGATGGAGAAGTCTTTCCGGCGGAAGTCGTTGGCACACGTGTCGTCGATTCCCATGGCAATATCGTCGGCTTTCTTAGCGTGGTACAAGACATTACCGAGCGCAAACAGGCGCAAGACGCCCTGCGCAGCAGCGAGGCGCGTTACCGCTTGTTGGCAGAGCACATCAGCGATGTCATCTGGACGTTGGACCTCCAGGGCAAGTTTACTTACATCAGTCCCTCGGTGAAACGCCTGCGCGGCTATGAGGTGGCCGAGATTATGAAACGGCCTTGGACCGAAACAATCGCGCCAGGCTCCCTTTCGATCGCCAAGGAGGCCTACGAGCGGGCGCTAGAAGCCATTGATAGTGGACAGCCCGTCCAGGCTGAGGCACGCTACCTGCTCGAACAACCGTGCAAAGATGGCTCCACCGTCTGGACGGAGACGGTCGCCACCCCGATGGTTGACCACACTGGCCGGGCGACCGGCATATTGGGCGTGAGCAGAGATATTACCGAGCGCAGGCTGCTCGAGCAACAGGTTCTTGATGCCCAAAGGATGGAGGCAGTCGGTCAATTGGCGGCCGGCATCGCCCACGACTTCAATAACCTGTTGACCGGCATTAACGGTTTCGCCGAATTGCTCAAACTGGAGATGGGATCGGACGATCCACGCCAATCAATGCTCAATCAGATTATGGCTAGCGGCAACAAAGCGGCCGATCTGGTTAGCCAATTGCTGGCTTTTGCCCGCAAACAAATGGTAAGCCCCCGGCTACTTTACCTGACCGAAGAGTTGGAACGGCTCACGCCGACGTTGCACCAATGGCTGGGGCCTGAGATCGGCCTCGACATCAGGCCGTCTGCCGATCCATGGCCCGTTAGAATGGATCCCAGACAACTGGAGCAACTGTTGCGCGAACTGTCCCTCAATGCCAGGCAGAGTATGGGCAGCCAGGGCGAACTCACCGTTGGAGCCCACAATGTCCGGCTGGCCGATCAGGATGAGACCGAGCCTACGCGCATGCCGTCCGGCGACTACGTTGTCATCACCTTTCACGACAACGGGCCCGCCCTGTCAAGCGAGACCAAGCGACACCTGTTCGAGCCCTTCTTCGTCACCAGCCGGCAGGTCGCCGACGGCACCGGGTTGCGGCTGGCGGCTGCCTATGGTATCGTCAAGCAGAACGCTGGATACATCTGGGTTGAAAGCGAGCTACGACGCGGTAACACCTATCGGATTTACTTGCCTCGAGCGCAAACCGACTGAGACGTTTTCTACACGTCCTTGCCGTGCGGCAGCATCCTTAGCCGCGCGGACTACGGCAACTCGGGAACGCAAGCGTAGCAAACCCCAAGGGTACCCGGCCCAACGTGAACGCCCAAACCCGGCCCGACTCCGGCCAGGATTTTCACGTCCGGTTGGAGTGCATTAACTAATTCTTCAAAAAGCGCCCGACCTTGTTGTGGGTTGACGGCGTGCAGGACTCCCAGGTGTAACTGTTCGTCCGCCGCTCGCTGTGCCGGCCCGGGCACCTCGGCCAGAACCTGGTCGCGCAGCCCCACCACAGCCCGTTTCCAGGTGCGGAACCGGCTGTGAGCATCAATCACGCCATCCTCGGTGACCGTCAACAGCGGCTTGACCGCCAAAACGTTACC
>CAZHBM010000290.1:0-5472 GCA_964529945.1 uncultured Anaerolineales bacterium
GTTGGCAACCCTCGGTCAGGCCCGGCGCCGCCTGGCTCATCTGCCGCGCCGGCCTTCTCTGGGGGTCGATGGCGGGGTCAATCAGAACAACGTGGCCGAAATCGTCGCCGCCGGCGCCGACACCTTGATCGTCGGGTCGGCCGTCTTCTGCGGCCCTTCCATCGAAACCAACGTCCGGGCGCTGCGAGCGCGGGCACAAGACACCGGGCACAAAAACCGTGAGGCGGACGGGCCGCAGGCTTAGCCCGCCCGTCGATGGTGAAATGCAGGCGTCAAAAAAAGGGGACGAGATTCTCGTCCCCTTTTTGGTTAACTGCAATCGGGTCGGTCTCTAGACCTTGACCCAGACGGCGCCCTTTTTGGATGAATCGACCACGGCGTAGATCAGTTCCATACCACGCAGCCCGTCGTGGACGGTGGGGAACTTGTACTCGTCTTCCTTCAACGGCCTGCCGTCGATGTAGGCCCGGATGGCCTCGATGGCGCCGTCGTAGATATTGCCAAAGGCTTCCAGGTAGCCTTCCGGATGGCCGCCCGGGATGCGGGTCACCTCGCTGGCCGCCTCGGACAGGTAGCCGGAGGCCCGAGTCAGAGTCCCGCGCGGCTCGCCAAACTTGTAATACTCCATGTAGTTGGGGTTTTCCTGGTTCCACTTGATGGCGCCCTTGGTGCCGTAGACGCGCAAGGTCAGGCCGTTTTCCTCACCGCATGAGGCCTGGCTGATAATCATCGCGCCCTTGCCGCCGCCGCGCATCCTGAGCAGGCAGTTGACGTCCTCGTCCAACTTGCGGTCGGGCAGGAAGGTGCTCATATCGGCGCACAGCTCACCGACCTTGTCACAGGTGACGTATTCGAGCAAGTTCAGGCTGTGAGTGCCAATGTCGCCCATCGTGCCGGCGATGCCGGATTGGGCCGGGTCCACGCGCCAGGCGGCCTGCTTGCTGCCCAGCTTCTCTTGCGGGACCATCAGGAAGTCCTGCAGGTACTCGACGATGACCTTGCGGATCTCACCCATCTCGCCGTTGCGGAACAGCTCGCGCGCGTGGCGGATGAGTGGATAACCGGTGTAGTTGTGGGTCAGGGCAAAGATCAGTCCCGTCTTCTCGACGATGGTGGCCAGTTGTCTGGCTTCGTCGAGCGAGTAGGTCATAGGCTTGTCGCAAACGACGTGGAAGCCGGCCTCGAGGAAGGTCTTGGCGATGGCGAAGTGCGAGACGTTGGGCGTCACGATGCTGACGAAGTCGATGCGCTCATCTGCCGGCAGCTTGGCCTCGGCTTTGGCCATCTCTTCGTAGGTATCGTAGCAGCGAGCCGGATCCAGGTATAACTGTTCGCCGGTGATGCGGGTGTTCTCAGGGTCGCGGGAGAAGCAGCCGGCTACCAATTCGGCTTGCCCGTCCATTGCAGCCGCAATACGGTGGACGCCACCGATGAACGCACCCTGTCCACCGCCCACCATTCCAAAGCGCAATTTCCGTTTCCAAGGTTGCATAACAGTTGTCCCTCCTTCGGGTCAAATAAAATAGGGCCGGATTATTCCAGGCCGAGAATACGTCGATTGCGGGCCACGTCGGTCGTGCCGCCGGCGAAATCGTCGAAAGCCACGTCGGTGGTCTCGATGATGTGGCTGGCCACGAAGGGTGCGCCCTCGGCCGCACCTTGCTCGGGGCTCTTGATGCAGCACTCCCACTCCACGACGGCCCAGCCGTCATAGCCGGCTTCGGCCAACAGGGTAAAGACGCGCTTGAAATCAACCTGTCCGTCGCCCAGCGAGCGGAAACGACCTGCCCGGCCGCACCAATCCTGGTAGCCGCCGTACACGCCGACGCGCCCGGAGGGGCGATATTCAGCATCTTTAACGTGGAAGCCTTTGATCCGGTCGCCGTACAACTGGATGAACTCCAGGTAGTCCAGTTGCTGCAACAAAAAGTGGCTGGCGTCGTAGTTAAGACAGGCGGCCGGGTGATCGTCCACGTAATCGAGGAACATTTCGTAAGTGGCGCCGTCATAAAGATCAGAGCCGGGGTGCAGCTCGTAAGTGAACACGACGCCGTTGTCTTGGGCCATGTCGAGCAGCGGGCGCCAGCGCCTGGCCAGTTCCTTGAACGCTTCATCAATGATGCCCGGCGGGCGCTGCGGCCACGGGTAAATCATGTGCCAGGCCAGACCGCCAGACATCACCGGAATGACCGTCGTTCCCAGGTTGGTGGAAGCCTTGATGCTTTTCTTCAACTGTTCGGCCGCCCATTCGGTTCTGGCTGCCCCGGTGAGGCCGGCCGGGTGGAAGCCATCAAACAGTATTTCGTAAGCGGTCGGCATAGCCAGAACCTGGCCGGCCAGGAAACTGGCCAACTCGCTTATCTCCAACCCGATGGATTGGAGCTTGCCCTTGTAGTCGTCGCACCAGGTTTTGGACTCGGCGGCTTTGTCCAGGTCGAAGACGCGTCCGTCCCACGTGGGGATCTGGACCGCTTTATATCCCAGGCCGGCAACCCACCGCCCGATGCTGTCCAGGTTGTTGTAGGGTTCGTGATCGCGCAGGAACTGGGCCAAAAATATGGCGGGTCCTTTCATCTTTGGCATCCGTGACTCCTTTCAGGTCGTAGAAAAAGAGGGGGGTCGCGCAAGAAAAAAATACTCCGCGTGTATTCAGACTACCAAGAAGCGGGTTGTTTGTCAAGACCAAATGATATAACAAATTCTATCTGCTTGACATTTTTAAGCAATGCTGCAATTCTAATGGCATAAGGGCCAAAGACATATTTGGATAGGTGTAAATGACGCATTATTCATCGGATTTTTTGAGCGGGCAGCAACCACAACCAGTTTATCGAACGCCCCGGCGTTGGGATGGGGTCGACCGGGTGTTGGCCGCCCTGGTAGCCGCGCTGGGCGTTTTCGTGCTGGCGGTGGCGGTGACCACGGCGGTGGCCATCATCCTATATCACAGCGACCTGATCCTGCCGGGGGTGGAGGTGGACAAACTCTCGCTGGACCTGGGTGGCAAATCGGTCCCCGAGGCCGTGGCCGCGCTCAATCAGGATTGGCAGGCGCGGACCATAACCCTGTACAGCAGCGATAACCTGTGGCAGGTCACGCCCTCGATGTTGGGTATGTTGATCGACGCCGAGGCCACCGCCCGCCGGGCGCACCAACAAGGACGCACCCTCGAATCGCTGCAGCGTTGGCTGCAGTCCGGCAACCGGCTGCGGATCGAGCCGGTCTGGTATTTCGATCCGGCCGTGGCCGAGTCCAATTTTTCCTCACTGGCGCCCCAATTGCAGGTGCCGCCGGTCGATGCCGGTTTCCGGCTGGCCAACGGCCGGGTGGAAGCCGAGCCGGCCCAATACGGCCAGGCGCTGGACGTGGCGGCCACAGTGGCCGGCCTGACCGCCAATCCGGAAAAAGTATTGCGCGAAGGCCGCCTGCCGATCGCCGTGCTGCCGGTTGCGCCGGCGGTTACCGACGTCTCGGCCTTCGTCGAACAGGCCAACCAGCTTCTGGCGACGACGGTCACCATTCAAGGCTACGACCCGATCCTGGACCAGAGGCAGCAATGGCTGATCGAGCCGGCGGTGTGGAGCAATTGGCTCGAGCTGGCCGTCGATCCGCAAGACAGCGGTCACTTCGCCTGGAGTCTCGACGACAACCAGTTGTTGGCCTATCTGTCGCAGCCGGCGACCTCACCGGGCGCCGATCGTTATCTCGAAGTGGCCCAGGTGGCCGATGCCGTGCACCAGGCCATCGCCAGCCACCAACCACTGGTCACGACGCGTATCTATCACCGCGACGGCCAGCACGTCGTCCAATCGGGCGAGACCCTGTCCAGTATCGCCTTTGATACCGGCATTCCCTACCCCTGGATTCAACAGGCCAACCCGGGCATCGCCGACAGCCTGAGCACCGGCCAGGTATTGACCATTCCCTCGCCCGACGTGATGCTGCCCTTGCCGGTGGTGGAAAACAAACGCATCGTCGTCAGTTTGAGCCAGCAGCGGGTGACCGTTTTCGAGAACGGCAATCTCAAATGGGACTGGCCGGCCAGCACGGGCATCGATTCCAGCCCCACCTCGCCGGGTATTTTCCAGGTCCAGACCCACGAGCTCAACGCCTACGCGGCCAACTGGGACCTGTGGATGCCGCATTTCCTGGGCATCTACCGGCCCGTGCCCAGCGCCGGCTTTATGAATGGTTTCCACGGATTCCCCACCCGCGGGGGCACCACCCTGCTGTGGACCGGGGATTTGGGCCACCGCGTGACCTATGGCTGTATCTTGATCAGCAGCGACAACGCCGCCAGCCTGTACGACTGGGCCGAAGACGGCGTGGTGGTTGAAATCGTGCGTTGACGGCGGCCGGTTTTGGTCGCCGTTAAGGATTTTCCGGTAGCTGTCACCATTTATAAAGGAGGGGGTTCTTATGAAGCTGATTATCAGATGGATCATCGCCGCCCTGGCGCTGTTCCTGGCTGCCTACCTGGTGCCCGGCATTCACGTGACCAGCGGCGGCTGGCTGGCCTACGTCTTGATGGCGCTCGTGCTGGGGCTGGTCAATGCGATTGTGCGGCCGGTGCTGAAACTCCTGACCTGCCCGCTGATTATTCTCACCCTGGGGCTGTTCGTTCTGGTCATCAATGCGGCCACCTTCCTGTTGGCCTCGGCGCTGGCCGAGAGCCTGGGCATCGGCTTCCAGGTAGATGGATTCTGGCCGGCGTTCTTGGGCGCCCTGATCGTTAGCGTGGTCACCGTCGTCCTGTCGGCGGTACTGAAGGACGACTGATCGGTTGCTCCTGTGAGTGCACCTTTGGGGGCCGCCGTATCTTTGATTTTGGCGGCTCCCGGTGTATAATAGCGCCAGGTTTGGGGGAGTGTCGGAATTGGCAGACGAGCGTGATTTAGGATCACGTGCCGCAAGGCGTGGGGGTTCAAATCCCCCCTTCCCCATTCAGAAACACCTCGTTCTTCTATCAAACCTGTCAAGGGCATAATTGCCTCCTAAATTATGCCGCGCAGTAGATCCTGAACCACCAGCCTGGATCACTTGAAAAAGGCGGGTGTGCAGAAAGGGATCAAGTCTGAATGCCTCAAGTTCGACCGGCCGGCACCCTAAGTTGGACCTTTTAGACAGGCCGCCGGAGAGCACACCGAGGCAGTTGGTAGCGTTGGCCGAGTGGCGGTGACTTTCGTCCCCCGGGCACAGTACGTTCGGGCCGGACGTGGGGTAGGAAACAGCCATGCAGGCGGTGCAGAACGCCGGCTCCGACCTGCCGACTGTCTGGGGTTTCACCTTTGGTCCACCCGTGAACGAAGAAACCAGGCCCACCCGTAATCTGAAAATCCTCATCACCCAAGGCAATCCCGATCTGGCCGGCTGGTTCATCGACATCGGTAACAACGGCGAGAGCTTCTCTGTACGTCAAGCCGATTTCGGCGGGACGAGGAACCTTCGCCAGCGATTAGACCGAGCGCTGCT
>CAZHBM010000291.1:0-5449 GCA_964529945.1 uncultured Anaerolineales bacterium
TCGAGAAGCGGCTCAATGGGTGGATCGAACTCAACAATTCGTCGCGGTCCGTCGAGTTCTTGTACGACGCGGGCCTGCACCTGTACATCATTCTTCTCGATCTGTAGTGTAATACCCTGACGAACGCGCTTGCCGCCTACCAACACTTCCCATTGCCGGGGCGCGTGTGGTTTGAGCAAAAAAATCTCGACCTTGCCGCCGGTTTGTTTATGGGCGAAAAGTCGAGCCCGGATGACCCGGCTGTCGTTGACGACCAACAGATCGCCCGCCTGCAGGTAGCCTGGCAGGTCACGGAAGTGCCGGTGCTCGATAGTCTGCCGGTTGGGATCCAACACCATCAACCTGGCTGCATCTCGCGGCTCGACCGGCGTTTGAGCGATGCGCTCGGGCGGTAGATCGTAGTCAAAATCGTCGGTTCTTAATGCCATAGGACTGCTGGTATTTCCCTTCTTCAATAGCTATCGCATCCGGTTAGGGTACCACGGTCAAAGGGCGGCGGCAAATGATTTGCGGGAGAATCCATGCCCTCACTTGCCAGCTCAACCGGCTGTAACCACCGCCCAAAAGTGCCTTAGATTGTCCCCAATTTGCCAACCCGATGCCGGCGGCTATAATCAACCAGCGAATGAAAATCTTGTGAGGATAATGTTTTGCTAAAACGCTGGCGTTTCTGGTTGGGCATTGTTATCAGCGTCGCATTCCTTTACTTTGCCCTGCACAATCTCCGCCTGGGTGAGGTATGGCAAGAAGCCCGAACGGCCAAGTTGGGTTGGATTGTACCGGGTGTGCTGGTCTACTTTTTTGGCGTGTGGGCCCGGACGTGGCGGTGGGATTATCTGCTGCGCCCAATGAAAAGAATTCCGTTGCGGCGCTTGTTTCCCGTTGTGGTTATCGGTTACATGGGCAACAACGTTTACCCTGCCCGCGCCGGTGAGTTGATCCGTGCCTACGTTCTGCGCCGCCGGGAGGGTGTCAGCATTAGTGGTTCGCTGGCCACCATCATTGTGGAACGCGTCTTCGATGGCCTGGTGATGCTGCTATTCGTGTTCATCGGCTTGCCCTTCTTCCCTATGCCATCGTGGTTACAGATGATGGTGATTGCCATGTCGCTTCTTTTCTTTGGCGCCCTGATCGTGTTCGTGTTGCTGGCCGTCAAGGTGGACTGGGCTGAGTGGGCCTACACCTGGATTATCGACCGGTTGGTGCCGGAACGTTTCCAGGAGTCTGTGCGAGGGTTCGCCGAGCGGTTTTTGATCGGCCTGCATTCCCTGCGCAGCGGGCGCGATGTGCTCATGTTGTTTTTGACGTCGGTAATCATCTGGTTGGCGGAGACCGTCAAGTACTGGTTCGTGATGCACGCCTTCAATTTTACCGTACCTTTCTGGGTGCTGATGCTTATGAACGGTATCGTCAATCTGGCCACCACCATTCCCTCATCCCCAGGCTATGTGGGCACCTTTGATGCCCCGGGCATTGAGATCCTATCCACATTCGGCATACAACGCAGCCTGGCTGCCAGCTATACGCTGGTGTTGCACGCCGCGCTGTGGCTGCCGATTACATTGCTGGGGTTGTTCTACATGAGTCGCGAGAGTGTCAGTTGGCGCGACTTTGGCCAGGCTGTGGAAAAGGGCCAGGAACAAGCTGAGGCACCAACAAGGAGCTGAGTGTATGCGGATTGCTATCGTGGGAGCCGGTGTGGCCGGTCTGGCCGCCGCCCACACGCTGGTCAAGGCCGGTCATCAGGTGGTCGTGTTTGAATCGACCGATACGCCCGGCGGTTTGGCCTCGGGATTTAAAGATGAAACGTGGGATTGGTCGCTGGAACGCTTCTACCATCATTGGTTCACGTCTGATGATGCCGTCATCAACCTGATTCACGAAATTGACCAGGGCGACAAGCTCTTTTTCCCGCGACCGGTTACTTCTATCTGGCATCACGGAAAGGCCCATCCATTCGACAGCTACGTGCGCGCGATGCTCTACCCACATATGTCGATCGTGGACAAATTGCGGGCCGGACCGGTGGCTATCTATTTGCGGATGGCGCGCAACTGGAAAGCTATGGAGAAACATACGGCTCACGAATGGCTCCAACATTGGATGGGAGCCAAAGGTTACCAGACTCTTTTCGAGCCGCTCCTGGTGGGAAAATTTGGCGACTATTACCAAGAAGTCAACATGGCCTGGTTCTGGGCACGCATCCACAAGCGGTCGCCCCGGCTGGGCTATTTCGAGGGTGGTTTCCAGGCCCTTGTTGATGCCCTGGCCGAGCGACTCGAGCAAGAGGGGGTAGACATTCGACTGAACACCCGCGTGACACGCATTCGGCCGCTCGATTCCGAGGAAACCGGCGGACGTGAGCAGGGAGCGGGTGGCCCCCAGTTTGCGGTGGACATCGAGGGCGAGACAGAGGCTGATGAACTCCCGTTTGATCGAGTCATCGTCACGTTGTCGCCCAGCTTGCTGACGCGATTGGTGCCTGATTTGCCTTCCGATTACCTGGCCGGTCTCAAGAATTTGCGCTCGATGGGTGCGGCAGTGTTAGTACTGGCACTCAAACATCCCCTCACACAAGGTCACTACTGGGTCAATCTGCCCAAAGAAGAAGGCTTTCCTTTCCTGGCCCTCGTGGAACACACCAATTTCATCGACCGATCGCATTACGGCGGCGATTTTCTCGTATATTGTGGCGATTATTTGAAACCGGATCACGAGTATTTCAGCCTGTCGCAGGAAGAGATACTGGAGAAGTTTCTGCCGGCGCTTTCGCGTTTCAACCCCGATTTCAGTCCCGAATGGGTGCGGCGCAGCTGGCTGTTTCGAGAGAAATACGCTCAACCTGTTCCGGGTATTAACCACTCCCGCAATATCCCCGACCTGGCGACACCGATTCCGGGCCTCTACTGGGCCAGTATGAGCCAGGTGTATCCCTGGGACCGTGGCACCAACTATGCGGTTGAACTGGGACAGAAGGCTGCCCGGCGGGCAATCACCGACCAAACACCAGAATAAAGCCATCCCTGCAAATTGCCGGTAAACAAGCGCTACATAAACGGGCTGACTGAAGGAAGATTCAGTCAGCCCGTTAGAATTTTTCCGGCCCTCGCCAGACGCTAGTGCATTTCACGAACTCGCGGATAGCGCACAGCCACGTACGCCCCATAGGCCAGTGATATGGCCGCACCAATACCAATTGACAGCGGAGCGCCGATGGCATCGGCTACCAGTCCGGCCTGCATGCCGCCCACTCGCATAGCCCCCTGAAAGGCGAGCGAATATAACCCCATAACCCGTCCGCGCAACTCATCGGGTGTGGCAATTTGGATCAAGGTATTCGCCAGCGAGTTCTGCCACACAAAGCTCAACCCCACCATTAGCAACAGAAACATCGACAGCACGAATGAGGGCGAGGCGGCAAAGAACAACAACGCCAGGGGAAAGCCCAGGTTACCGATGGTCAGCAACCGCCCCAGGCGGGCATTGTCGGATAACGAAGCGGTCAGCAGTGATCCGATAACGGCGCCCAATCCCACCATTGCCAGGAGCATACCCAACGGCAGCGCTTCCGGCGACCGGCAGTGTAACAGGGGCGTGCTCCCGCCACACAACAGCGCGACGGTCGGTTGAGCATTGGCTCCCAGGACATTGGTGGCGAAAACAGGCATCAAGGTGCTGTAAGGCATTGACAGGAAGGCGCTTACCGCCACCAGGCTGATCAGGACCATCAGCGGTCGGTTTTGGTGAACGTAGCGTGCCCCCTCAACGATATGACTGGTTAGCCCCAATGAACGCTGGATCGGGACTTTGGGCAGATTGGTCATCAAGGACAGGCTCACCAGAACGGTCAAAAAACTCAAACCGTTGATCAGGAAGGCCATTGCTTCTCCCGTCGTGGCCACTGCGATACCCGCCAAAGCCGGGCCTACAGCCCGGGCGCCATTGAAAATGGCCGAATTGAGTGCAATGGCATTCGTCAGGTCTTCTTTGCCCTCCACCATCTCGACGGTGAAAGCCTGACGAGCCGGAATATCGATGGCCTGGGCCGCCCCCAGGAAAAGCGCCAACACATAAACGTGCCAGATTCTGACAGTGCCGGTCCAGGTGAGCCAAGACAGCAGCAAGGCTTGAAGCAACATGGTAGCTTGGGTGATGATGATCACGGTCCGCTTCGGAAATCGGTCGGCGATTGAGCCACCTGCCAACGCCAGGGGAATCAGTGGAATCAAGCCGATGAAGCTGATGGCACCTAATGCGGCCGCGGAGCCCGTCAGGCGATACACCAATACCTGCTGGGCCATGTTTTGCATCCAGGTGCCGACCAGAGAAAGTCCCTGGCCAAAGAACCACAGCCGGTAGTTGCGATGGCGCAACGCACGGAAGGTCCCTGGCAAACGGCGACCACCGCCTGATGGCGAACCCAATGGATGTGGGCTGGGAATGACACGCATGTTGCCGGCCTGGAGCAGTTCGAGACTTAACGAACCACTCCCACACTCCTCTGATTAAGGATTGGTATCTGTGGCCGTCGTATCGTGCACTCTGCGCAGAGGGATCTCCTGCAAGAACAGGCAGGTAACCAGTGCCAATAGGGTGGCGGCGGCGGCGATGAGAAATATGGCGGTTATGGCGCTTGCCAAACTGCTACGAACAGCTTGCATCAATTGTTGGAAAAGAAGCGTTCCCTGTGGACCCAGTGCCGCCAGGCTTTGCTGCACCTTGCTCACGGCTTCTGACGACAGCAGTACTTCGGGGTTCTGGAAAACTGCCAACTGGTCAGCCGGGATCATCCGGCGCAAATCAGCCGGGATGTTGTTCTGCAGGGCAGAAAACAGGCGACCGGTCAGCACGGAACCGAGGATGGCTACACCCACCGTGGCGCCGATGGAGCGAAAGAACTGCAGGCTGGCGGTGACTTCGCCGATCCTTTTGAACGGAAACGCGTTCTGAACGACAATCGTGAACAGGCTCATTGTGGGGCCAATGCCGATGCCCACGATGACCATGTTGCGAATGACCAGGCCGGGAGTGGTCGCCGGTCCCATGCGGGCCAGAAGGACCATTCCCAGGACAGCGAGACTCAGGCTGCTCAGGGCCAGCCACTTGTACCGCCCGGTCCGCGAGAGAATTTGTCCCCCGACGATGCTACTCAGGATGAAGCTGAGCATAAGAGGCGTCAAGATGTAGCCCGAATTGGTGGCACTGGTGCCGATCACGCCCTGGACAAACAAAGGTAAATATAGGATTGCGCCAAAAAGGCCGACGCTCAACAAGGCGGTCGTGATGACGGAAACTGAGAATATCCTGTTCCTAAAAAGGCTGGGGCTTATGATTGGCTCGGGCGCTCGCTTCTCGACCCGGTAGAAGCCTACGAAGGCAACCAGTGCCAAAACAAGTAGCCCAATGACTTGCGGTGAAAGCCAGGCGTATTGTGTTCCAGCCCACGAAA
>CAZHBM010000292.1:0-5439 GCA_964529945.1 uncultured Anaerolineales bacterium
ATCTGCCCGTCCAGCAGCTCCCAGGCCAGCGTCTCGTTCAGCCACAGGGTCTTGTTTTGGCTGTCGGTGCCCTTGTAGCGCATAGCCTCCAGGATGTGCGGCAAACCCGTCTCGGGGTCGAAGCGCACCAGGATACGTTCTTCGCCGGCGCCGAAGGGCACCACCAGCAGGGCCGTGTCGTCGTCGATCGCCTGCCAGTGCGGTCGCGGGTCGGTCACCCAGATGGACGGCAGCCAGGTCGATTCGGCCCACAATGCCACGTTGGCCGCCTGGTTGACCCTCGGGTTGTCCTCGATTTGGCCGTTAGGCAACTCCATCCGGCCGACGCCGTCGCGGTAATACTCGTTGACCCGCATGATGGTCAGGCCGAAAAAAGTCACCTCGAACTGGTGGCGGTAGGCCTGGCCGGCGCGGTGGTAGAAGCGGAAGCGGGCCGGGAAGAAGATGCCCGCCAGGCGCATGCGCCCGCGCCCGCTGATGACCGCCGACTCTATTTTCGGCAGCCGGTCGCCGTACAGTTGCCGGTAGCAGCGGGCCACCGGGAAGGGCAGGCCGTCCGGCAGAGGGACGGTCTCCAGGTCGGTCGGCGTGTCTTGGACGAATTGCGCAAAAGGACGTGGCTTGACCTTCAGGCCCAACCAGGCCAGCAACACCAGCCCGACCAGGACAGCCAGCACGACAATCAGCAGACTCATCGGACGTCTCGCTTTCTCTATTGCCACGGCCGGTCAAAACGGGAGCAAAAAGCCCGGCCTGGTGTGGATTGTAACACGCCCCGGCGGCCGGCAAAAACCGGCCGGCTATCCTCTGCGCGCTCCGCGTGCTCTGCGGTGAATGGCGAAACTGGCCCGGCATCCAACGAGGCCATGCGCCGGGCACGGGTATCCAAATACCCCGTCGTGTATACTTCTTTATCCTCTGCGGACTCAGCGGTCTCTGCGGTGAATAACAACACCGGCCCGGCATCCAACGAGACAATACGCCGGGCGCGAACGTCCGGACAGGGGGGCGTAAATATTTCTTTATCCTCTGCGGACTCAGCGGTCTCTGCGGTGAATAGCGACATTGGCCCGGCATCCAACGAGACAATACGCCGGGCGCGAACGTCCGGACAGGGGGGCGTAAATATTTCTTTATCCTCTGCGGACTCAGCGGTCTCTGCGGTGAATAGCGACATTGGCCCGGCATCCAATGCGGCCATGCGCCGGGTGCGACCGTCCAGATGGCGTCTCGCCTGTGCCTCTTTGTCCTCTGTGCACTCGGCGGTCTCGGCGGTAAGAAAACAACGCTTGACGGCCGGGCGGTTCGCGATTAGGATGGAGACAGGTACCGTCCCCAGGTGCCGGCAAGGAGGAGCTGATGGCAACAAAAGCTGGTTTATTGGAACGACTGCAATCAGACGTGGTCTTGGTGGCCGAGGGCTACCTGTTCGAGCTGGAACGGCGCGGCTACCTGCAGGCCGGTGCTTTCGTGCCCGAGGTGGTGCTCGACCATCCCGAGGCGGTGCTGGAGCTGCACCGCGAGTTTCTGGCCGCCGGCAGCCAGGTGATGCTGGCGCTGACCTACTACGCCCACCGCGACAAGCTGCGTGCCATCGGCCGCGAGGGCGACCTGGAACGGCTCAATCGGCAGGCGGTCCAGTTGGCCCGCCAGGCAGCCGCTCAAGGTGACGCCTTGGTGGCCGGCGACGTGTCCAACACATGGGTCTACGACCACAACGACGGCGAGACAATCACCCGGGTGCGCCGCATCTACGAGGAGCAGATTGGTTGGGCCGTCGACGAGGGCATCGACTTCGTGGTCGCCGAAACGCTGTCCTACCTGGGTGAGGGAAAAATTGCGCTGGAGGTGATCAAGTCCTTCGACCTGCCGGCGGTGATCACCTTCGGCTCGGTCGAAGACTCCACCCGTGATGGCTATTCCTTCGTGGAGGCCTGCCGCGTGTTGGCCGACGCCGGCGCGGACGTGGTCGGCCTGAATTGTTCGCGCGGGCCGGATACCCTGTTGCCGCTGGTGGCCGCCGTGTGTCGGGCCGTCGACGGGCACGTGGCCGCGCTGCCGGTGCCCTATCGCACCACGCCGGCCGAGCCGACCTTCCAATCGCTGCGCGAACACGACCAACAGGTGCCGTTGCTGTACGGCAAACGCGCCTTCCCTATCGCTCTGGATCCGTTCACCGCCACCCGCTTCGAGGCGGCCGATTTCGCCGTCAAAGCCCGCGACCTGGGCGTCGACTACCTTGGGCTGTGCTGCGGTGCGGCGCCCCATCACATTCGCGCTATGGCCGAAGCCCTGGGGCGCAGCGTGCCGGCCAGCCGTTACTCGCCCGACCTGTCGCTGCATCCCATGCTTGGCCGGCAGGTCGATCAGCGGGACCGCACCTACCTCAAGGATTGGATCGACTGACGGTTGTTGTTCGTCAGCGGTCGGCGGCGGCGATGGCGCACGCCTCCTGGCAGGCCTTGCCGGCCGTATCGCACTGCCGGTAACACTCAGGCTGGGCACCGGTGCAGCCGCCAAAACAGACTTGTTGCCGGTTCTGGCAGCCGGTCAGGCACATCAGGTCCTGTTTGCCGGCTTTCAATCGCGTCTTGACCTTCAAGTGGAAACTCTCCTTTCAGAGGTCCGGCGTTGGAACGGCTTCAACAGCCAGCCGACCAATCGCCGCCCGCTGTGGCGCAACACCGCCCGCACCAACTGGGGCCGTAACCGTTGCCAGGCCTCTTTCAGATCGGCGCTGTCACTCAACGTGATGCGCCGGCGGGCGTAACGGTGGGTCGTGAAAATCTCGGCGATGCGCAAGGCGTCACTACCGGCGGCCGGCAGCGCCTGGGCCAGCGCCAGCGCCCGTTCGTGCGGCGTCTGCCAGGCGTACTCCGGCAGGCCGGCCCAGCCGCTCAAGAGGCTCAAACGGTGATAGACCGTTTCCACCGGCAGCAGGCCGGCGCCGCGCCAGCGCCGTCCCTGCCAGGCCAGTACAGCCAGCAATGCCACCAACGGCAGCAGCAGGCACCAGCCCAAACCACGCCCGCCGGGCAGCAAGGCCAGCCACCACGGGCCGTCATCGCCCAGCCTGATCTCCTGCACCCGCTCCAGTTGCGACGGCTTGTCGCCGCCGGTTGAATCTTCCGTGCCGGCCAGACTGTCGCCCTGGGTGGCCCCCCCGGCGGCTGCCTGGCTGGGGCGGCTGATGGCCGGCTGGGCAGCCGTCGGCTCGAACTCGATCCAGCCATAGCCGGGGAAGAACACCTCCACCCAACTATGGGCATTGTCTAGCGACACCTGGTAGCTGCCGTCCTCGTAGCGGTAGTCGCCCTGGCTGTAACCGGCCGCCAGCCGGGCCGGGATACCCACCGAGCGCAGCATCACCACCATGGCGGTGGCGTAGTAGTCGCAGTAGGCCTCTTTCAGGTCGAACAGGATGTAGTCGCTGGGGTCGCGCCCGGGCGGTGGGGCGGAGATGCCTTCATTGTAGGTGATGTGGCTGCGCAGGTAGGCCTCGATGGCGCCGGCCTGGTCGTAGGGGTTGTCGGCCTGGCTGACCAGCTCAGCCGCCAGGTCTTTCACCCGCTGCGGCAGACTGTCCGGCAGCTGCAAATAGCGGTCGCTGACCCATTGCGGGTAGGCCCGGCGCGTCGCCTGCAACTGCTCAACTGTCGCCCGGCTGACGCGGGCGGCCACCTGGTAGCTGTCTCCGGCGCGGAAAGGAATCCGGCTGCGCACGAAGGAGATACCGGTTACCGTCGTGTGATCGGGCACGATCTCGGCCGGCGCCGGCAGCGTGTCCAGCGTGGCCCGCGCCGGGCGGCTGACCCAGGTCGGCTGGCCGGCGGTGACCATCACCGAGCTGTTGGCCACCAGGGCGGTCACGGTGAAGGTCACCGGCCGCCGCGCCAGGTAGCTCAGTTGCGCCGGCGACGGATAGTCGCCGCCGAACAGAGTTACCGTCGGGTCGCTGTTTTCCCAGGTGCGGCCGTCGTACACGTCGTAGGTGACCATGCGCCGGTAGCGCACATAGCCCGGCGCCGTCACTTCCAGCACCGGTGTTTCGGGCAGCGAGCGCGGCCCGCCCAGGCTGAGCGACTGGCTGGAGAAATCGACGCCCGGCGACGGGCGGTAGGTCAGCGAGCCGAACCAGCGGCTCCACAGGTACTCGACGTCGGCCACCGGCCCGCGTACCACGTCCAGCGCCCTCACCTGGCGGGCAATGATTGTGGTCGGTACCAGCCAGGCCAATGCGACCAGCAGCAGGCTGGCCACCAGGCCGGCGCGCCAGAAGTCGAAGGTGATGTCCCCGGCGTTGAAGAGGACCGCCCGTTGCCGCCAGCGCTGCTGGCGCATATATAGATGGAAGCGCATCAGGAGCAGCAAGGCCAGAATCAGGTACAGGGCCAGGTAAATGGACAGGTCGTTGGGGGCGTAGTACAGGATGACCAGCACGGTCCCGCCGCTGACCAGCAACGCCGGCCATACCTGGTGGCGGCGGAAGACAAACCAGGTTACCAGGTAGGTCATCAGCCAGATGATCAACGCCATCTGCAGCACGAACACCAGGTTGTCGTCGCCCCGCCCGGTTGACAACAGGCTCTGGCCCCAGCGGTAGATGCGGTACCACAGCCAGTTCCAGCGGGTTGTCCAGCTGTAGCCCGGCGGGAACAGCCCGGCCACCAGGCGGAAACTCCACGCCAGGCCGATGACCAGGCCGAAGGCGTGGCAGACCAGCGCCGGCAGGCGGCTGCGGGCGATCATCAGACCGATGAAAAAGCTGATCACCGCCACCGACTGCATGATGCTCAATCCGGGCGTCCAGCCGGCGTTGGCGGCGGTGATGCTGCCGACCAGTACCAGTGCCAGCGTCAACAGCAGGATGCCCCAACCCTCCGGCGGCTGCCACGACCAACCGCGTTTGGTTCGCTCCATAGCTGGATTCTAGGATGCCGCCCGGCTGGAGTCAAGCGCCCGGTTTTCTGACCGCAGGAAGCGCAAGCGCGGGCTGAACCGCCGCGCTGAGAGCCAAGCCGCTGCACGGCTGTCTGTCCTCACGTCGTGTTGAGGGCCTGTCCTCACGCTTTCTTGAGGGCCCGTCCTCACGCTTTCTTGAGGGCCCGTCCTCACGCTTTCTTGAGGGAAGGATCGGGGATGCGGGTCGACCTGCCCGGCCGGTGCGCTCGCACCATAGAGCGCTTCCGAAGCGCCCTACGTCGAAATCCAACCGTTTACCTTGGCAAAACCCGGGCAAATCCGCAATTTCGCTATTGACTCACCCTCGGCTTGTATGATATAATAGTCGTAATCTATTAGTTGGTTGCTTCAACAAACTAAATGGCGATGGAGCTAATGCGTAATGCAGAAGTACCGCACCGGCGATCAAGCATTGATCCGAGAGATCAATCTATCCATTGTCCTCAACCAACTATGGACCAATGCACCTCTATCCCG
>CAZHBM010000293.1:0-5383 GCA_964529945.1 uncultured Anaerolineales bacterium
TGGTAGTTTTTTGTATTTCGGTTCAACCGGGGCCCTAACCACCAATTAGGGTAGTAAGTCAAAAAATCGCTGCCAGGGACTTGACGAGTTTCGTCTATGTGCTATACTCCTTGTTAAGGTATGCCTTATAAATTGTATGATAGAAATTTTGGTGCCCCATAACATTATCTGAGGTGGCGGTGAACGAACCCACGGAAATCAGCGAAAGCGTTGAGATGTACCTGATCACCATCGCTATGCTGCAAAGCGAGGCAGAGCCTGTGCCTCTTTCGTTATTGGCCAAGGAACTGTCTCACACGCCGGTCTCCACAAATGAGATGTGCCGCAAGCTGACCGAGTGGGGCTGGGCGACGTACCAACCTTACAAAGGGGTGACGTTGACCGGCGACGGCCGTTTGCTGGCCAATCAAGTGTTGTGCCGGCGTCGATTGTGGGAAGTCTTTCTGGTGGATAAGTTGGGCCTTGAGCCCGAACAAGCCGAGGCGTTTGCCTGCCACCTCGAACACGCTACCGCCGACGATTTGGCCCGTCGCCTGGCGGCTTTCCTGGACTACCCTTGCCTGAGCCCTCAAAATGAACCCATTCCCTGTGAGTACCTTGACCAACAGGAGGAGGCGGCGGTCACACTGGATAGATTGGCCGTCGGACAACGCGGGCGTGTGGTACGGATTAACGATGAAGTCGCCATGCGGGACTTTTTACTGGCCCAGGGCCTCGTGCCGGGCAGTTTGGTGCAGGTGTTGGGAGTGGCTTCGGATGGGTCTCGGTTGCTGGAATATGGAGGGCGCCGCCTGGCGTTAACGGTGAGCCTGGCGGCCGGCGTCCATATCTTGTTGGAACGGACAGTTCGTTGTGCCCGGACCCCGCTTGACGAAGCAGCATTCGAAACGGTCACCGGTGCGGCCCGAGGCAGCTCGAACGAGTGAGGCCGGCGTGGAAAATTGCGCAACCAATTGGCTCCTATGCCAATCTAAACGAGGGATCGATGAAAGAATTGCACACACATACACACACCCACCTCCAAAAACACGGTCGCCACGACTACTTGCGGCCGGAAGTTGCGCTGGCCGACGTTGTGCCCTTGTCCTCGGTGCCGGCGGGAAGCCGTGTCAGGCTGATTAAGATCCAGGGGGGACGATGGGGTTGCCACCGGTTGACCGAGCTGGGACTGACGCCGGGCGTCGAACTGGAGGTCATGCAGCAAAACCGGCATGGCCCGATGCTCGTGGTCGTGCGTGATACCCGGCTTGCTCTGGGACGGGGAATGGCCGATAGAGTGTTGGTTGTGCCGGCCAACGGGAACCGGCAGGAATGAAAGTGAGGACAGAGCAGGCCACGATTGCGCTGGTGGGAAACCCGAATGTGGGTAAGAGTACCGTCTTCAACGCGCTGACAGGTGCCCACCAGCACGTGGGCAATTGGCCGGGCAAAACGGTTGAGAAGAAGGAAGGTTGTTTCGTTTATGACGGGCAGACAATTACCGTCATCGATCTGCCCGGTACCTACAGCCTGTCGGCTTATTCCCTCGAAGAAGCAATAACCCGCGATTTCCTGGTTCGAGAAAGACCGCAACTGGTGATCGACGTCGTCGATGCGGCAAACCTGGAACGCAACCTATACCTGACAGTGCAGGTGTTGGAAACGGGCATCCCTTTGCTGGTGGTTCTAAACATGGAGGACGTCGCCGAATCACGAGGCCTGAAAGTAAATGCGCAACGCCTGTCGGACCTTCTGGGCGGGGTCCCCGTGATTAAGATGAGCGCCCGGCAGGGGCAGGGTTTGAAGGAATTAAAAGACTCGATCCGGTCGCTCGTGCAGGTCAGGACAGCAGCTTGATTTTATCCCGACCCAAATTCAACGTGACAATTGCACTCGACCTGGCGATAGCGCGCTGCCGGGTACCCATTGTGTGGCTGTCTTCGCCTATCATTTCACTCTACGACGTGACAATAAATGACGATCGAATCAACAACCCGTAACGCGCCCCGCTCTGAGGCGCCATCATCATCCACCCCGATCCAATACCCTGAGCCTATTGAGACCGAAATCGCCCGATTACAGGCAGCCGTTGAACAGGTGGCCGAAATTGCTGCGACCTACCCTGCGCGTTGGTTGGCGCTGCAATTGCTTGAGGGGGACGCCGGGCTCGTGCGGGAGGTTGGTGAGGCCTCCGGCGGCCAGGCCGTCCTGGACGCGCTTGCCGGGAGTCGCTCGCGTCTCGAACAACACTACGGTGAAGAGGTCGACGTGATCCTGGCCGAATTTCGTTACGATTATGCCCACCGGATGGTTCAAGAGGTGCTGGCCCGCAAATCCCCGCATCGGCTGGTCGCCTCGGATCGGGTGGACGCCGTCGTCACCCATCGGTTCCTGGGAGTGCCCATATTCTTAGGGCTCATGTGGGTGATGTTCAAAGTGACGACCGAGGTGGCTGCGCCTTACCAGGCCTGGGTGGAAGGGCTGTTCAGCGGCCCGTTCACGCACTGGGTGATATCCGGCCTGACCTTTTTGGGCTGGCAGGGCACCTGGTTGGAGAGCCTTCTGGTTGACGGGATCATTGCCGGCGTAGGCGGTGTGTTGATCTTCGTGCCTGTTCTTATGGCGCTGTACATGGTGTTGGGCCTGTTGGAAGATAGCGGCTATATGGCGCGGGCCGCCTTCGTGATGGACGAATTGATGCACGTGATCGGGCTACACGGCAAGAGCTTTCTGCCGATGGTAATCGGCTTCGGCTGTACCGTCCCGGCACTATATGCGACGAGAACGTTGGATAACCGGCGCGATCGCATTTTGACCGGCCTGCTGGTGCCCTTTATGAGTTGCAGCGCCAGGTTGCCGGTGTATATTATGATTGCCAGCATATTCTTTCCCAGCCAGCGAGGGTTGGTGATATTCGGCCTCTATCTATTGGGCGTTGTGGTGGCCATCGGGCTGGGCCTGTTTTTCAAACACTTTATTTCCCACGATACAGGTGACAGCGCCCTGGTCATCGAGCTTCCGCCTTACCGGCTGCCCACATTGGGGGGCATCTGGTATTACATGTGGTCACGGATTTCCGGGTTTTTGCACAATGCAACGACGGTGGTTTTGGCGGCCAGCTGTCTCATCTGGCTCCTGATGGCCGTTCCTACCACCGCTGAAGGTCGTTTCGCCCAAACCGGCGCCGGCCAGAATGTTTTTGCCGGCGTTGCCCGTGTCGTCGCGCCGGCCTTGCGCCCGCTTGGTTTTGGAAGCTGGGAGGCAGCCGGATCGTTGGTGAGTGGGTTTGTGGCCAAAGAGGTCGTGGTCAGTACCATGGCCCAGGTAACGGCAGTCGAGAGGTTTTCCTCGTTGTCGGCACCCGAGCCCGAGCCGCGCTCCAGCCTGCTCCAGGACCTGGGCTTCATCGCTTCCAGTTTCGGTAGTGCGACCATCCGGACGATCAAGTCCATTCCGTCGATTGTAGGCATCTCTTTGGCCGAGCCGGAAGATGCCGCGGTGGTCAGTGGCGGTCTGGCTGCCAGTCTCAAGGCAACATTCGACCGGACCAGCGGCGGGCATGGCCGGTTGGCCGCCCTGGCATTTATGGCGTTTGTGCTGCTCTATACGCCCTGTGTGGCCTCCCTGGCCGTCGAACGACAGGAGTTGGGTACTCGCTGGATGTGGGCCAGCATCGTGGGCCAGTTAACCCTGGCCTGGCTGGCGGCGCTGGTGATCTTTCAGGGCGGTCGCCTGTTGGGCCTGGGATGACCCCTTGAGCCCGGCCGGCACGGTAGAAAAAAGGTAGACGTTTATGAATTTGTTGCGGCGAGTCTTGGCGGAGATCGAGTCCGCCGATGGTCCATTGACGGTGAATGAACTAAGCCACCGGTTGGACGTCGATCGCGAGACACTGTCGAGTTTGCTGGCCTTCTGGGTGCGCAAAGGCCGCATCCAGGACAACCGGGCGATGGGGCAGCCGGGCGATATCTGTCGTGTGGAAGAGCGCTGTTTCGGTCTGTGTACCGGTCCCGAGAGCTGCCCTTTCCTGGCCAACCAACCCCGGACCTATTCAGTGCACTTGAGGCAACCCGGCCGGCCTGTGAAGACAACTGATAGCGAATTGCCAGATTGATCTGGCGGAGGTGTGATCGTGAAACTGCGACGAATTATCAAACTGAGTATGGGCACTACAGCCGGTCTCGGTATGGGGCTTTTGGCGGCCCTTTCGTGGCGTTTTGAACAGGGACGCAAGCGGGCCAACCGGGAGTGGAACGGCCTTGAATACCCACCCATGTCCAATCCCGGTAGCGTCAAGCGACTGCGTGTGTTGCCCCTCATCGACTGGTATGCCGTCCGTTCCGGACTGGCGACCGAACCCGGGGTGTCCTACCTGGTCCAGGCTGACGATACCAACATCCTGTTTGACGTCGGCTACAACCAGAACAACGAGCATCCCAGCCCGCTGCTGCGCAATATGCGTAACCTGGGTGTCGAGGTGCAGGATATTGACGCCGTGTTCATCTCGCATACCCATAGCGATCATCTGGGAGGTGCGGCCAACCAGATGGAACACGCTTTCGGACTGTCGGCCCAGCCGGTAGACCTGGGTGGAATTCCGGCTTACGTGCCGGAGCCTCTGCTCGGCCCGGGAACACAGCCGATTGTCGTGCACGATCCGCTGCGGCTGTTTCCCGGAGTGGTCAGCCTGGGACCGATTGCCCGGCAGCTCTTTTTCCTCGGTTGGACGCCCGAACAGTCTCTGGCCGTCAATGTGGAGGGCAAAGGCGTTGTCCTGATCATCGGTTGTGGCCATTCCACAATTCAACGCATCGTGCAGCGTGCCGAAATGCTGTTCGACACGCCCATTTACGGCATTATCGGCGGCCTGCACTACCCGGTGACCGCCTCCCGCGAGGCCATGTGGGGCCTGCCGGCCCAGCAATTTCTGGGCACAGGCAAATGGCCCTGGCATCCGGTCAATCGTCGAGACGTGCTGCAGGCCATAAACTTCTTGCGCGCCCGCCGGCCGGGCCTGGTGTCGCTCTCCCCCCACGACAGTTGCGACTGGACACTCAACACCTTCCGGCGTGCCTTTGGCGAAACCTATCACGATTTGTTGGTGGGCGACGAGCTGATCATCGCCTAGGACATTTCTGCAGCCTGCAAGGCCTCTGTCGGCGACTTCCGCCCCGGGGTTCATGTACGGGTATGTCCCCAAATCTTTTGCGGGAGAAATTGGACCGGACCAGAGCTGGGCTGCGAAGCAATTTCGTGAGAGATCGCTCACACAATGTATTAAGAAGCACATAGAATCAGGCAGTTTATTTAGTTTTTGTGGGTGGAAGACCGTCCACCCACAAAAACTAAGAATAGAAAAGACTGGCCGCCGACGCACCTGGCCATCTACCAAGAAAACAGGACA
>CAZHBM010000294.1:0-4506 GCA_964529945.1 uncultured Anaerolineales bacterium
CTGCCGCCGGCACTTCAGTTGATCATCGTAGACACGAACACCGCGACCACGTTGGAAACGATCCGGTTCCGCCCCCGCAACACAAGCATTCTACACTATCGCGGTCCGGCCAGCCGGGCGCTTCAGGTGGGCGCCATGGTAGCCAGAAGGGAGTGGCTGTTGTTCGGCCACATGGCCACGCGCTTCGCCCCGAACTATTTCGGTCTGCTTCAGGACTACCACGAGCAAGATATCCTGGTCGGCCCGGTCGTGTCGGCCGGCAGGTTAACCTGGGGGCAAGCCTGTTGCAGTGGGCTCGTTTCCCTTCGGGTGTGCCATTGCGGCTCGGCCCGCACGACAGCAACCTGATGGTACGCCGGCGAAGCTTCTTCGAGTTGGGCGGCTTCGACATCAGCCTGCAGAATGGACAGGTGGCGGACTTCGTAGAGCGGGCACGGCGGAACGGCCACCCGGTCGCTTTCCGGCCCGACTTGCGCCTACAGCCAGTCCCGGGCAGCGCTGATGCCGGCAACAGCTACGACTCCCTGGCGCGGCCTGCCGGCGCTGAGAAGGCCGTCACCCGCTTGTCGGCCTGATGCCCCACCATGTGGTTCCTGCCCAATAGGTTGATCCTCGTTTCACAACCTCCCTGCAAGATAGTCTCCGCAACCTCCGCTCCAGGGGGTGCACCAGATTTTTTCATTGGAGAAATTGGAGCGAGCCAGGGCTTGGCTGTGAAGTAGGTTCGTGAGCGACCGCTCGCACGTCGAACAAAACCGGCCGCCGACTCTTCTGGTCATCCACCGAGAAAATAGGACAAATCCCCACTCGCAAACTCTTGCCAAAGACTTTACGTCTGTATACAATGGAACTGTTCTGCAGTCACAATTCGGCTATCTTACACATAAGGAGAGTAAATCATGGCCAATCTGTTGGACGTAGAAGGCATCGGCGAAGTTTACGCGCGCAAATTGCGCGAAGCCGGCATCACGTCGACCGACGCTCTGCTGAAACAGGGCGCTACCGCCGCCGGACGAAAAGAGATCGAGGCCCAAACGGATATTGGACATCAACTGATTCTCGAGTGGGTCAATCACGTGGATCTGTTCCGGATTCGTGGCGTGCAGGAAGAGTATGCCGACCTCTTGGAGGAGGCCGGCGTGGACACGGTACCCGAGTTGGCCCAGCGCAAGCCGGAAAACCTGTACCAAAAACTGGTGGAAATCAACGAGGCGAAGAGCCTGGTTCGCAGGCTGCCGACCGAGTCGCAGGTGGCCGATTGGGTTGCTCAGGCGAAACAACTGCCGCGCATTGTCAATTACTAAATTGTGAAATGAAAGGGCCGCCAGACGTGAGTGCGGTCCGTGTATACAAATAGGGATCGGGTGAGGAGATGTGTGAACGGAACCGTCTCCTCACCACGTCTTTGGACGGGTACCTGCGCACCGGTGACCGTGGCCGGATGCCGGCCGTCATAACGCTGGGGAGGGGGAGCAAATGGACCTTGTTGGCAAGACAGCTTTGATCACCGGCGGTGCGCACCGTGTGGGCCAGGCGATGACGCTGGCACTGGCCCAAGCGGGCGCGAACGTGGCTGTAAATTACCGGTCATCGAAGGAAAAAGCCCAGACCACGGTCGCCCAGGCAAAAACGTATGGCGTCCAGGCGACGGCAGTCCAGGCGGACGTGTCTCAGTCTGACCAGGTACAGAGCCTGGTGGCAAGCGTTAATGAAACGCTGGGGCCGGTCGACATTCTGATCAACAGCGCCTCCAATTTCGCGAAGACACCTTTCCCCTGTCATGACCTCAATGCCTGGCGACGCGTGACCGACATCCTGGTGTACGGGGCGCTCTCTTGCGCCAACGAGGTGGCCGGGGCGATGCTAAGCCGGGGAGAGGGAGCAATTATCAACATCGTTGATTTGTCGGCCTTCCAGCCGTGGCGTGGTTTTGGGGCGCATAGCGTGGGCAAGGCGGCCTTATTAGCGTTGACCCGCCAATTGGCCCTGGAGCTGGCTCCGGCCGTGCGGGTGAATGCCATTGCACCCGGATTGATCTTACCGCCGCCGCATTACACCCCCCAACAGACCGCGCGATCGGCGACCAACAACCTGATGGGCAGGTGGGGAAAGACAGACGACGTGACCGATGCACTGTTGTATCTTCTGCGTTCGGACTTTGTGACCGGCGAGGTGCTGGTAGTCGATGGTGGCGAAAGGTTGGGACAGTTCAAAGCGCCTGCGGAGACTGGCTAAGCAGGCCGGTGGCGAGCTAAAAAGCGCCGTTGAGGGGCACCGTCGGCAAGGCATAACTTGTGGGTCGGTGTGGATAGTAGATTGGAAAGGAGCAAGGGACGATGTCAACGTTATCCGATGGGCAGCCAGACGCCCTGTTCCGTGAGGAGCAGCGTTTCCGCCAGCCATTGATAGGGATACTGGTACTGGGTATCGCCCTGATGGCATGGTATGCTTTTGTTTTCCAGATTGTGGTTGGGCAGCCGTTTGGTACCCGGCCCATGCCCAACGAATTGCTGGTGATCTTCTGGCTGCTTTTTGGTTTTGGGTTACCGATATTCATGTTCTCCGTCCGGCTGGTGACGGAGGTCCGCATAGACGGAATCTATTTCCGATACTCTCCGCTTCAGCGCACGTTTCGGCGGGTCGGATTTGAAGAGCTGGAAAGAATGGAGCCGGTGACATATCGCCCTCTACTGGATTATGGCGGTTGGGGGATTCGATACGGACGGGGCAGACGCTGGGCCTATACGATAGGCGGCAATCAAGGGATAGAACTGGACGTCACCGACGGCCGGCGATTGCTGATCGGTTCTCAGGATGCCGAGCGGCTAGCGGAAATCATCCAGGAGCTATTGCAGTCGGAGTAAGTGACCGCCGCGCTGCCCGGCGAGAATAGCGAACAGGAGGCGAAGCGTGGGACAATCCGAACAACCCGACCTGTTTGACGGCGACGAAATGATGTATCACATTCGTTGCCGGCAGGGAGATTTGCCGCCCTACGTCTTGTTGCCGGGTGATCCCGACCGAACCTACCGGATTGCCCAATTCTGGGAGGAGTCGGAAGAGATTGCCTTCTATCGCCAGTTTCGGACCATCCGGGGACTCTACCGGGGATGCCCGATCGCCACGACTTCCACTGGGATTGGGACGACCGCCGGGGAGATATGTCTTCATGAGTTGTCGAAAGTCGGGGTCAAGACGTGTATTCGCGTAGGCACGACGGGCAGCATATCGCCTTCTTTGACCTGCGGCGACCTGATAATCACTACCGCGGCGGTGCGTCGGGACGGGACGTCCGATTTGTACGTGCCACCCGGTTTTCCGGCGGTCGCCAATGCCGAGGTTGTGATGGCATTGGTGCAAGCCTGTGAGGAACTCGGCTTCCGCTACGGATTGGGGATTATCTGCTCCACAGCCTCGCTCTACCTGGGCCAGGGGCGGCCCCTGGACGAAGAAGGCTATTGGCCCAGTTGGGCCGAGCACACGCTGCCGGATTTGCAGGCAGCCGGCGTGCTGAATTTCGATACCGACAGCGCCGGATTGTTTGTGGTTGGACACATTCACAGCCTGCGCGTGGGTACCATCTGCGCCGTTATTGCCGACCGCGTGCGAAACCGGCGCGGCGATGACGGCGGCGAAGCGCGTGCCTGCCAGGCGGCCTGTGAGGCGGTGCGCATCCTGCAAGACTGGGAACGCCAGAAGGAATTGCGCGGTGCGTCCTACTTCTATCCCGGCCTGGTGCAACCCTGATGAGGCTGGCAAGCTGCTCCATCAGCGTGGGTGTGGCCAAAAGATGGACAACAGATTAAACCGAACGTCACCGACGTGGCCGTCTGCCAAAAATATGGGACATACCCCATTGGCGTTGCCGGCTGTGGCCGGGGAGACTTCTGAATGTGACCCGTGGCGGTCAAGATTAAATTGTATGGCTGAGGAATGAAAAAATTTGACATAATCGCATTTGACGCCGACGACACGCTTTGGCATAACGAAAGCCTGTTCGCCGCCACCGAGGACAGGTTCAGAAAGCTGCTGGTTGCCTATCAGCCGGAAGACGTGGTAAACAAAGCCTTGTTGGCAACGGAGAAACAGAATCTACCGTATTTGGGTTACGGGATCAAGGCCTTTACGATTTCGATGATCGAGACGGCAGTCTCCCTGACAGGCGGCCGGATCGCCGGGCACGAAGTGCAGTCCATTCTGGACATGTCCAAGGATATGCTCAAATCGCCGGTGGAATTGTTGGCCCACGTAGAGAGCGTCGTCCCGCGACTGGCCCGGTCGCACCGGTTGATGGTGATTACCAAGGGCGACCTGTGCGATCAAGAACGCAAAATCACGCTGTCGGGCCTGGCCCCTTACCTGACATACATCGAAATCGTGAGTGAGAAACGGGCCGATACGTACCAACACATCTTAGAGAAATACGATCTACAGGCCGACCGTTTTTTGATGGTCGGCAATTCGGTCAAATCGGACGTCAAACCGGTCCTGGCGATCGGTGGGCAA
>CAZHBM010000294.1:4516-5332 GCA_964529945.1 uncultured Anaerolineales bacterium
TCGCAGGACATGATCATCGGCCTCTTCCACCTGACTGCCGACAAGCCGGACGACAACAGCTATTTCACCCTGGCGCACATCGGATTGTTGCCGGACCTGGTGCAGAATCTAGAAGAGACAGGTACGATCAAGGCCTGATTTGGAGGGACAGATGATACGAATCGTCACCGACACAGATTCAAGCATTCCTCAAGACCTCATCGACGAGTTCGACATTGAGGTGGCGGCAATCCGCATCTTGTTTGGCGACGATGTTGTGAGGGAGCATTTCGAGATAAGCCCGGATGAGGCTTTCGCGCGTATGGCGGCCATGGACAGCCTGCCCACAACCAGCCAGCCGCCGGTCGGTGAGTTCGAAACCATCTACGGCAGGATACTGGAAAAGGACCCGTCTGCCACGATCATCTCGCTGCACATCAGCGGCGGAGTCAGCGGTACGGTCGAATCGGCGCGCCAGGCAACCGCACGCTTCCCCGAAGCCGACATCCGCGTCGTTGATACGCGCACCGTTTCACTGGGACAGACGATTCTGGTGCACCAGGCGGCACGTATGGCTCAGCAAGGGGCGCCTGCCGATCGGATTATGGCGGTGATGGAGGATATGAGTAGCCGCGTGCGGGTGTATTTCGCCGTCAAGACGCTGGAATTTCTGGCCAAAGGTGGCCGGATCGGACGCGCGTCGCATTTGATGGGTAACGTTTTGGCGGTCAAACCACTGTTGACGGTCACCGAGGATGGCGTGATTGATGCACACAGCCGGTTCCGTACCTGGAAACGGGCTGTGGTGGGGCTGAGCTACCAGGTACTGTCCGAGGT
>CAZHBM010000295.1:0-5325 GCA_964529945.1 uncultured Anaerolineales bacterium
CTCCTGTCCATGGTGGTGCAATATATGACCCAGCCTGCCGACCGGCCCAGCCTGTTGGACGATGCGCGCCTGTTTGCCCGAACATTTGCCGAAAGATCTATGATAGGGCGGCTGAGCCTGACGGATGCCGTCTATGCCGGCCTCTACTTCCAAGATTTCCTGATGGACGGCGTGATCCAGATGTCGAAGACCAGCAGCCATAGCGTCAATTTCGATCTGGCGGCGGTCTATCAACAAGTGAACCTTTTTGTGCGCGAGACATTGTTGGCCCTGATCCAGCCGTACGAGCGACGTTAGGGGGATGCAATGACTTTTAGCATCTATTTGCCGACCAAGATTGTCTTCGACCGTTCGGCAAGTGATGGTGTGCAGGAGGCTTTGTTGGATGCCGGTGCGGAACGGATTCTGTTGGTTACCGATCCAATCCTAACCCAACAAACCTGGCTGCAATCCATTCAAACCGGTTTGGAAACGGGCGGATTCACGGTTGTCCCCATTCACGAGATCAGCGGCACGCCTACCGTCGCCGAAGTGGAGGCGGGAGCAGATCTGGCCCGGGCTCAACAGGTTCAAGCTGTGGTGGCGGTGGGCGGCGGCAGTGTCATCAATGCCGCCAAAGCCATGGCGTTGGTGTTGGGTAATGAAGGCCATTACGTGGACTATTTGCGGGGACAGCGGCAGATAGAAAGGGCTTGTCCTCCACTGGTGGTTGTCCCGACCACGGCCGGTTCCGGGGCCGAGGTCAGCCGGACAGCGCAGGTGGCCGCCGGGAGCGACCTGCCCAAAACTGAACTGCGCCATCCTTTCCTTTATCCGACAGTGGCAATTTACGATCCAGAACTGACGAGTTCATTGCCGCCCGATATGACGGCTGCCAGTGGAGTCACCACCCTCGTGAATGCAATCGAGGCCTATTGGGGGCACCAGGCGAATCCCTTTAGTGACCAGATGGCCGCAACGGCTCTCAAGACAACCTGGTCGTTTTTGCCCCGGGCGGTTTCCAAGGGAGATGATATGACCGCTCGCCAGGCGATGCTACTGTCTTCTCTGTGGGCCGGCATGGCGATGGATCAAAGCGGCCAGGGCTTCATTCACGCGCTGGCCGGTGCCCTGACGGCTCATTTGCATATCCATTACGGGATTGCCTGTGCCATGGTATTGCCCCACGTGGTCCGCTTCAATCTGCCGGCTGTCTCGACCGTCCGCAACCAACGCCTCAAGAACATCGTCGGCCTGGAATACACGGCTGACGATGAATTATTGGTGGAGCGACTGGCCCAATTCATCTATTACCTCAATTTGCCGGGCCAACTGGATGCCGCCCTTTTGCCGTTGGATGAGTTTGATTGGGACGCTCTGGCCGAAGAGGTTATGAGCCAACCGGCGCTCCAGAACAACCCACAAAACGTGACGCTCTCCGATTGCCGCGATATCTTGGCTTTGCTGCGCGGGTGACCATCTATTTCGTGCAAGGGCCGAGCCAGTCCCGGCTGCCCTGCGGCCCGAGGACGATCGCTAGCCCTTTCTGCTCTTGATCCATTCGGTGATGATGCTGATACCACGTAGCGTGAACAGCGCCAGGAAAGTGGTCGCAATCGCCAGGGTTATTTGTGAAAGAGCCACGCTGATCCCGATGGTGGCTGCAAACAGCAGCGATGCAGCCGTCGTCAATCCTTCGACTTCACCGTCTCCGCCATTCCCCGTTCCATGACGTATGATCGTGCCGGCACCCAAGAAACTCACGCCGGTGATGATGGCCTGAATGATCCTGATCGGATCGGTGCGTATCAGCCCGCTGGATACGTCCAGCCCGGAGTGGGTGACGACCAGGTCAGCCAGCCCAAGCAGAAACGCTGCCGCTCCTGCGACCAACATGTGAGTGCGTAGCCCGGCAGGCTTCTGCTCGAACTCTCGGTCCAGCCCGAGCAGAGCCCCCAACGCCATGGCGATCGCCACGTGCGCTACGATCGTGATTTGCGTTTGTCCAAAAACTTCCATTGGCACGTCACCGTTTTACAAAAGGTCTCACAGCCCACCGGACGCATCCATCTCCCCTGAACGGCTATTCCAGGGCAGCGATAATCGTGCGGCAGAAAGCGGGCAGGTCCTTGGGCGTGCGCGAGCTGATCAATTGCCCATCCTGCACCACCTCGCTGTCCTCCCATTTGACCCCGGCATTGACCATATCATCCTTTATGGCGGAAACCGACGTGGCGCGCTTGCCTTTCAAGATGCCGGCCGAAATGGGAACCCAACCTGCGTGGCAAATGATGGCCACGATGCCTCCGTTGTCGAAGACGCCGCGTACCAGGTCGAGCATCGCTTTGTGCCGGCGCATTTGATCGGGTGCGTATCCGCCCGGTATGACCAAGGCGTCCAACTCGGTCGGTGCTAGCTGATCTGCCGCAATATCAACTGAAACAGGCAGGCCATGTTTGCCGTGGTATGTTTCCACGCCCGGCATGCCTACGACCATTACGTCGGCGCCTTCTTCCCGTAACCGGATCAGGGGATACCATAGTTCCAGGTCTTCGTACAAGTTTTCGGCCAGCACGGCAACCTTCTTGCCTTTCAGCCTCATTATTGCCCTTACTCCTTTCCAACTATCTGTGTGTGATACGAGCGTGCGGGTACCGAAGAATTCGCCGTCCAGGCCGGCACGACCGGTTGGCTGCCGGTTACTGGTAAGGCAGCGGCTGGACACAGTCGGTCGTCCCGGCCGCTATTGTTGCCGCGCCGTAAGGGTCACTCTTCGTAGTCGCGCAGTGCCTTAAATACGCTCGCCCCGATGGTCAATTGAATGCGGTCCTCGAAAACTTCGTCGATCCAGACGGTGGGCACGAGCTTCTTTTCGTGGTGCAGCAACCCCTTGGTGACGATGATGTGACTGGCTTGGTCCGCCTCCGGGCCGGTCAGAATCCGGTCGACGGTCCCCAGGCGCTCTCCATCGGAACTGAAGACGACGGCGCCTTCCTTCAAAGCAATCGAGCCTTCTGGAATGTTCCTCTCCGTCTCCACGACGTAGGGCGGTGTTGGATAAAGTTGAGGAAGCTCCGACCCCTCATAGGCAACATCATAGCGGGGCGGATACCAGTAGAGTGGCTGTGCCACATGGGAACCTTGAGCGGTTTTGGCAAATTCGGATTCGTCTAGGAATATAAATTCCCGCTCCTCAAAGTCGGGCAGTTTCTCCAACTTGCCCAATTGTTGGGCTGTGTCGCGTAACACAACCCGATTTCCCGTTGCCGATGCAATCAGGTCGATCGGTACCACTTTGTCGGCCGGTACCAGGAATCCCTTTCGTACCACAATGTGGGAGACTTCCTTGGTTTTTGGATCCAATACCACGCGCTCGACTTCACCCACCTGTTCGTTATCGGCCGTAAACACCTGTGCATTCTTTGTCAGTTGCATCGTCATTACTCCTTTCGAATTAGCTCGGCCGGTGTTGCCTTGTTACCCGAATCTGAGCTTGTACGGTCTATGACCTATTTATGATGCCTAATCAAATCCTCTTGGCGGCAATCGCCGCTGTCGTTTGGTCTCGGAGCGACGACGTTTTTCCTGTAGACGTTTCTCCCGCGAGACACGCGGCGCGTTCCCCTTTTTGCGTACCTTCGGTTTTCTGGCGGCTACCCGAATCAGGTGGATCAAGCGTCGCCGAGCATCCTGCCGGTTCCTGTCCTGCTGCCGGAAGCGCTTGGCCTCGATGACGAGGACCCCCTCGTCGGTGAGTCGTTGTCCGGCGATGGCCATCAGCCGTTGGCGGACATCCTCGGGCAGATACGGGCTGTTGGCGACATTGAAGCGGAGCTGCACCGCTGTGGAGCTCTTGTTTAGATGTTGGCCACCCGGGCCTGACGCACGTACGAATTGCTCTTCAATCTCGCTTTCGGGAATGGAAAAATGTGACGTTATGTTGATCATTGTACCACCCCTAGTTGCTAGATTGTCCGCCTTCTCGCTCTTTTACAAAGTCGATAAATTCCTCCTCATTCATCACCGGTACATTGTGCGCGCGCGCCTCATCCAATTTGGAGCCTGCCCCAGGTCCGGCGACCACGTAGTCCGTTTCGCCACTGACGCTGGAAGTGGCTCGCGCCCCCAACTGCTCCACGTATTGTTTCGCCTCGTCGCGCGTCCATTTGTCGAGGCTGCCGGTGAAGACAAAAGTCAACCCCCCCAACGGCTGTGCTCCCCGGTGGCGGAAAGGATTCGAGAGAACGAGGCCGGCTTTTTTGATTTCCTCAATTGATTGCCGGTTGCTGCGTTCCGCAAAGAACGTCGTCAGGCTGTTGGCTGCCTCGGGGCCGATTTCGTCAATCGATTCAAGGCGCTCTTTCGAGGCCGCCATCAAATCTTCCAGGCTGTCGAAGTGGCGCGCCAATACCTGAGCCAGATGTCGCCCGACGAGCGGTATGCCCAGGGCGTACAAGAAGTGCGGCAACGTTTGTTTCTTGCTGGCCTGGATAGCATCAATCAAGTCCTGGGCGGACTTGTCGGCGAAGCCGTCCAGGGACAGTAGGTCTTTTTGGCTGAGTTGGTAAATCGATGCAACGTCACTGGCCAGGCCGGATTCGACCAACTGTGCGGCCGTCTTTTCGCCTATGCCGCCGATATCCATTCCTTCCCGCGAAGCAAAGTGCGTGATGCGCTCCTGGATCTGAGCCGGACAGTCGATGTTGGGGCAATACGCTTGCTTCTTGTCGTCGCTCATTACCACTTCAGCATCGCACACAGGGCAATGCTTGGGCATTTGGAATATCTTCTCCGATCCATCGCGCTCTTCCTTGATGGGTTTTACCACTTGAGGAATAACGTCGCCGGCACGTTCCACCAGCACCGTGTCACCGATGCGGATGTCCTTACGCTCGATTTCACTCTGATTGTGCAAAGATACCCGGCTGACCTCGACGCCACCAATGCGCACCGGCTTGAGGGTAGCCACCGGCGTCAGTCTCCCTGTGCGGCCAACCTGTACCTGAATATCCTTGATGACCGTCGTTTCTCGCCGTGGTTCGAATTTGTAGGCCAATGCCCAGCGCGGTTCCCGGGATAGAATGCCCAGCCGCTGGTGGTCGGCCAACTTGTCGAGCTTGTAAACCACCCCATCGATCTCAAACGGCAAGTCGTCGCGCACCTGAGCCATGTCGGCATGGTATTGTACGGCCTCGTCGATCTTCTTGCAGAGACGGACGTGCTCGACGTCGGCTTTCAGGCCCCATTTGGGGAAGGTGTGCAGAACCTGCCATTGTGTTTCAAAGTCGAAGCCCTCGGACACGGCTGCCTCGTACAGAAAAACGTGCAGGGGCCGGCTGGCCGTCA
>CAZHBM010000296.1:0-5302 GCA_964529945.1 uncultured Anaerolineales bacterium
TGCAGACGCAGCAGCACCTGGCCCGCCGCAACCTGGTTCCCTTCAGACACCAACACCTCATCCACGATACCGCCCGCCGCCAGGCTCAATTCGGCGTACTGCACCGGCATCACACGCGCCTCTGCAACCACCTCCGGCACAGTCTCCCCCATCGGCCCGGCCTGATTCGTCTCGGCCGACACCGGTGTGTCCGCCGCTCCGGAGCCCTCTCGACCAAAAAACAAGAATCCACCCACCCCGATGAGGACTATTACCGCTCCACCGATCAGTATCCATTTCTTTTTCATCTGTCTTGAATCTCCATTAATCTGGTATTCCGCCCAGGACAAATCCAATACGAGGCCGGCCCCACGGCTGCCGTCAGCCAAAATGCCCTGCACTATTCGTAGGCCAGCACCTCGCGCACAGTCAGCTTGGATGCGTTCCGCGCCGGCAGGAAACTCGCCACACCGCTCAAGATAACGACGATAATCAGCCATAGCAGCACGCCACTCAGGGAAAATCTGTAGCTTAGCGGCGACTGCAAGAAAGCCAATCCGACGGCCTGGCTCAGCAGTCCACTCAATGGGATGGCCAGCAAGGCGCCCAATCCCCAACTCAGGGTGCCGATCAGGATCGCCTCGGCCATAAAAATCCGGGCCACGCTGCCGTCCGCCGCTCCCACCGCGCGCATCACCCCGATTTCACGCGTCCGTTCCAATACATTAATGCTCAACGTGCCCATCAGGCCCAAACCACCAACGGCCGCCAGAAGCACCGCCATAAATATGGCCAACAGGATGACAATCTGGAATCCCATTTCTATACCGGCCGACTCTTCGCTCACCAATTGAACCGAATTGACTCGCGTGCCGTCCCGGCGCAATGCCTGTTCCAGGTCGATGGCTGTATTCACCTGGTCCGCAGAGTCGTGTCGCCCGGTCACGATCATCAGGCTGCTGGTGTGGCTGGTGTCCTGAATTACCTGGCCAATGTCGTCGAAACCGGCATATATTATCGGAGCCACGCCAAACCCAAGCGTTGTTCCGACCACTTTGAAGGACGCTTCTCTACCATCCACTTTCAGAACCACCTCATCACCCACCTTCACATCCGGTTCCTGCTTTAGCGCGCCGGTGCTGAACACCACCGTCTGCCGGTCGCCCGGTTGGAGCCAACGGCCGGTCAAGATACTCGGCTGCAACAAACCGGACGCTAAGGGTGGCGCGTACAATACCAGGTTGTCTCCTTCACTCCCGTCGGCGTATACCCGCCGAACGGGCATACGTGCCCAGCCTTCTGCCTGCGTCACGCCGGGGACGGCCAGCGCCTGCCGCTCGACCCGCTCCAGTCGCTGGGGGTAGCTGAAGTTGACCCATAAGTCGGAGTGATACATGCCCGTGACCTGGCTCAGGGTGCTGGTCATAGATGCTCGCACGCTGAAAATGCTGATGAAAATGGCACCGCCCAACGTCAAGGTGATTAGTGTCAACACCAGGCGTCCCTTACGCCGAAACGTGTTGCGCAATGCCAACATCATCGGCCGCGACGCCAAGCGCAACATCAGGGGTGATGGGCTGGTCAGCCAACGGTCTATCAGGCCCTTGCCGAACTGGTCGCTGCTCGTACCGTAATCACTCATCGCCTGGGCGGCGGTGACGCGTGCAACACGCATCACCGGGTATAGAGCTGCCAGAAGCGGGGTTACCAATCCGACTGCCACTTGCAGAAGAACTGCTTGCGGCGGGATTGCTACTCGGGTGAGTTCAAAATTGAAGAAGTCGGCCATGAATCGGCTGAACTGGCGCGCGCCGACCATGCCCAAAGGAATGGCAATCACCAGTGCCAACAAGCCATAAGCCAAAACCAACGATAGGTAAAGCACGACGATCTGTTGCGACTGCGCCCCGATGGCCTTCATAATGCCAATCTGCCGGCTTTGCTGCGTCACCAGTGCTGAAATGGTGTTGACGATCAGGAAAATACTCAAGAACAAGGCCAGAAAGCCCAGTACCGCCAACAACAATAGCATCGCCTGGAGTACGTCACCCAGCGGCGTTTGGCCCGGCTCGGCGGACAAGCTGTAGGGGATGGTATAGCCCATTTTCTCCAACCGGTCTTTGACCCGGTTGACGACCTGGCGCAACGTGTCTGGTTTATCCGCCAATGGTGCGCTGACGACCACGTCCAGTTCGTTCAAGCCGCGTTCTTCACCCAGCCAGTCGAGGGTTTCATAACTGATGTAGCCCCGAGGCATACCATCCAGCGGAGACGGCACCAATGAAAGGTCGCGTACTTCACCGGCTACCGGGAACGCCTTTCGTTGACGGTCGGCGGTTTCCACGATCACTACGTCACCCACCTTGACGCCCATCATTTCCATTGCCGAGCGCTCGATCAATAACTGTCGCGCGGGCGGTGGCCAGGCACCCAGGTAGGGCCTAATCTTGTTCACTTCCATCTTTTCGTAGTCCGGCACGGCAAACAGCTGCAGGTCGCGCCAGCGCAGCCCGTTTGGTGTCGGCTCAGCCGCCTCACCCGCCTGGTCGATTTCGACAATGTAACGCACCGAAAGCTTGCGCCGCCCGCCGGCCGCCGCCACTCCCGGCATACGACTCACCGCCCGCACAAAATCCTCATCGAAGGTCTCGGCAATCGTGATGGAAGCCTGGGATGGATTGATGTCGGCGTAGCCGCGCTGCAACTCCCGGGACAAGATCGCCCGCGAACTGACAATTATTCCCACCGCTACCAGTCCAACCGTAATCGACAGCACGATCAGGCCGGTACGCGTCTTATTCCCCCACAAATCACTAAATACTTTTTCCCAACGTGAGCCTGGCATATCCTTCCCCGCTAACTCTTCGTCTCACTCTCATTCGACCACGTTCCGTCAGACGATCTTCCCATCTTCCAGGTGAATGGTCAGGCTGGCCCGTTGGGCGATGTCTTTATCGTGGGTCACGATCAAGACTGTTTTGCCGCGTGCCACCAGTGTTTCGAACACCTCCAGCACCGTTCGTGACGTGGCCGAATCCAGACTGCCGGTAGGCTCGTCGGCCACCACCAGGGGCGGGTCATTAGCCAGCGCCCGGGCAATCGCTACCCGCTGCTGTTGGCCACCGGAAACCGCCGACGGCAACTTGTGGGCGTGCTCGGCAATGTCCATTTCAGCCAACAAATTCATCGCCCGCCGCCGCTGCTCGCGCACGGGATAACGGCCGGCAAAATCCATCGGCAGCATCACGTTCTTCAATACCGTCAGGGTGGGCAGCAGTTGAAAGAACTGAAAGACCACTCCCACCTGGCGCAGCCGCCAGACAGCCCGCTGGTCCTCACTCAGACGGTCGATGCGCGTTCCCCCTACCATAATCTCACCGGCTGTGGGGCGATCGATACCGGTTACCATGTTGACCAATGTCGTCTTGCCGGCGCCCGAACGTCCGATTACGGTCACAAGTTGGCCGGCCGGTATCTCAAGGCTGATCCCATCGAGAGCGACAACCGCACCTGCCTGACTGCGGTACGTTTTTTTCAAACCGCTGACGCAAATCGCCGGCAGGTCATCCTGGGCGGTGTTATCTCCCGCCCACTGGCCATCATCTTCACAGACACGGACTGGGTTAACCGTTTCGTCCACCTTCTTCTCCCAAACCAGATACAGATCCGAATCTTTGGTCGACAATTTCGCCATCGGCCAATGTCACGGTGCGTTTAGCCAGACCGGCCAGTTCGTCGTCGTGAGTCACCATCAGGATCGTTTTACCGCTGCCTACCAATTCCTCAAACAGGCTAAATACCAGCATCGCTGCCCGCGAGTCGAGGTTGCCGGTCGGCTCATCGGCCACTATCAACGGTGGATCATTGGCCAGCGCCCGCGCGATGGCCACGCTTTGTTGTTGGCCGCCAGACATGGCCGCCGGCAATTCGTGGGCCTGACCGGCCATTTCCACCCGCTCCAACAGCGCCATAGCGCGTTCGTAACGCTGGCCGGGCTCATACATATGGCAAAAATCCATCGGCAGCATCACGTTTTCCACCGCCGTCAACGTGGGCAACAGTTGAAAGAACTGGAAAACCACGCCAATGGTTCGTCCACGCCATTGGGCAATCTGCCCTTCGGCCAACTCTTGTACGGCTACGCCGGCCACGATTACCTCACCGGCCGTGGGCCGGTCGATGCCGGTTATGATGTTGATTAGCGTGGATTTGCCGCTACCCGATTTGCCGACGATGGCTACGAACTCTCCCTGCCGGGCCTGGAAATCGATGCCCTTCAAGGCCAGGAAAGGACCGGCAGCCGTTTCGTATGTTTTGACGACCTGGCGCAGTTCGATCAGCGGCCGTTGTCCGTTGGCGGTCAGGGAGGCAATATCCATCGTAATTCCTTCACGTGTCGCTACCTGTTGCACGTGATGTGTTTCCTTTCACCCAGCAAAGATCAGCGCCGCCTGACGTTGGCGCTACAAGATCAGTTTACCCGTCATCCGGTTGTAGTGTCGTGGGCCAAAAGATGTATTCGAGGGATGATTCCAGGAAAAAGACCCCATTTCCCAGCTCGTGATGCTGGGAAATGGGGTCTTCGTACCAACAACTGAAGTTTTCTTTATAGGAGCTTCAACTTACGGGCGCGGGCGATGGCCTGGGTGCGCGTTGTAACGTCCAGTTTGCCGTAAATGTTGCTTAGATGGCGCTTGACCGTGCCCACGCTGATCACCAACCGCTGGCCGATTTCTCGATTGGTCAGGCCCAGTGCCAGTAGGTCCAATACTTCTCGTTCACGCCGGCTGAGTCGTTCGACCGGCACCGTCGCGCCCGGTAACGGTACCCCATCTCGATTCTCCGCACTGTCCTCGTCCTGCAAAAAAGCCAGCAGTCGCCGGGCGTAGACCTGGCTCGGCGCCAGATGATACAGCAACTGGCGCATAGGCTCGCCTTCATCGATGAACGTGCGCACAAACCCACCGACCTGTGCCAGGGTCAGCGCCCGCTGCAGGTTTTCCAAGGCCGGCTGCCGGGCGCCCTTCCGCTGGTTGGCCACTGCCAGCATAGTCAGCACCTCAATCTGTTCCTTGACCCGTCCGGCCAGTTCAGAGAGCTTAAGAAGCTCTTCCAGCCGGGCAATCGCCGGCTCCGTCTTCCCCTGCGCCAACCACACCCGGGTCGTGGTCAAGCCGCGCATATGGCGCAATTCGTAGGATAGATCGAGGGGAACCGGTTGTTGCACTTCCGTCCAACCAGCAGCCAGATCCAGCCGGCCCAGCCGGAGCCAAAAGCGCGCCAGGCCGGATTTCACCCCGTCCACAGAGGGAGGCGAGACGAA
>CAZHBM010000297.1:0-5296 GCA_964529945.1 uncultured Anaerolineales bacterium
CAGCTCTTTATTGGTACCGGCAACTATAGAATGAAAAAAGGCGATGAGCAATGGGCCGAACTGACCCCCGGTGAGTACGCAATGTTGACCGTGAAAGATACAGGTGTTGGCATCAATGAGGAGGTCAAAGCCCACATCTTCGAACCTTTCTTCACGACCAAGGGTGAGGGAAAGGGGACAGGCTTGGGGCTGGCAACGGTGCGCAACATCGTTGAACGGAATAACGGCGCTATACGAGTGACCAGCCGGGAAGGATGGGGAACGCAGTTCGAGATCTGTCTGCCGCGCTTCAAACCGTCTGGCGAAGTGGCCGACCGCCGCAGCGTGGCATCTAATGCACCCACCTCAACGGCAGGAAACGAGGTTCTTTTAGTTGTTGAGGATAATGACGATATGCGCGAAGTCATCGTTCGGGCATTGCGTGACTCCGGGTATGACGTATTGGCCGCCGCTGATGGCGAAGAAGCGCTGGCCGTCGAGACCGGCTGTGAGGACGTCATTCATTTGTTGTTGGCCGATATTGTGATGCCGGGCCGCAATGGGCGGGAGGTGGCAGAAGAGATCATCAGACGCCGGCCGGATATCAAAGTACTGTTGATGTCCGGCTACAGCGATGACGTTCTGCAACAGTATGGTGTGATACCAACGGCGGTAGCTTTCTTGCAGAAGCCGTTCGGGCCGGACGCTCTGGCGCGAAAGGTGAGGGATGTACTGGACCGCGGCGTTACTCCTTCCAGGGCACTTTGAAATAGCCGGTTGCTCCACGGCTTTGCGCCTTGTGACGGTTCAATCGCCGGCTTGAGTAGTCATTCAGATGCTCCTATTCTGAGCGAGGACACGAAAGAATGGTGCCAAACTCGGCTGTGAAGAATATCTCATTACATTGTGTTTCGGTTAGCAGGTTTCTGTTTTTGTTGGTGCTGTTTCTGGTGGTTGGGTTGACAGGCTGTAGGGCCGCCGCTCCAGGATGCCCGCCGCAATGTGTCGGTGCGGCCCTTATGGAGAGAGATTTGTCGGGCAGAGATTTCCATGACGCCGCGCTGATTGAGGCTGACCTGCGTCGTGCCGACTTGAGCAAGAGCAATTTGAGTGGGGCTGATTTGAGCGGCGCTGACCTTCGCGGAGCTACACTCAGACAGGCCGATCTGACGAACGCGGTATTGATCGGAACGCGCCTGCAGAACAGCGACATGGTGGGCGTTCAGTTGGCCGGTGCCAATCTCATTGGTGCCGATTTGAGCGGTGCAGACTTGACCGGTGCAATGTTCACGCAGGACGTACGCCTCTCGGGCGTGTACTTCATTGGATCGGTGCTGGTTGGGGCAGATTTCAGCCATAATGATCTCAACGGCATCGCCTTGTGGAAGGCTAATCTGACCCGCGCCAATCTGGAAGGGACCAATCTGACCGGATCGTGGTTGAGCGCAGCCGATCTCCACGGGGCTAATCTGCAGGGTGCCGATTTGAGCGGCGCCTGGCTGAATATCGCCAAACTCAATGGAGCTAACCTCAGCCATGCCGACCTCAACGGTACCTGGGACATCGGCGCTGACCTATCGGGTGTGGACCTGAGAGGAGCCAATATGGTCGGGGCGGTATTGGTCGGGGCGGATCTTCGTGGCGCTGACCTGCGAGGAACGAATTTGACCAGTGCTCAACTGGCCGTGACTCCGGAACTGGCTAACAAGGACACCGTTCCGATTGAAGATGCTGCCATATCGACACTGTCGCTCTCTGAATGGAATGCACTGAATATTGGTGATGCTTATACAGGCGGGACGAAAACTGATGCGACCACGCAGTGGCCGGCTCAACGTCCATAAGAAACCGTGACGCCGGCTTGCCGCCAGGCGCTTGGTGGGAGCGCGAGAATATGAGAACCGGACAATCAAAACAGACAATTGTGTCACTGTGGGGGGTGATCCTGCTGGGCGTGTTATGCCTGTTGCCGGCCTGCAGACCCGTCTCGCAGGAACGCGACTGCCCACCCCAGTGTGCCGGAGCGGATCTCTCCGACCGGGATTTGAGCGGCCGAGACCTTGGTGAGGTCAATCTGGCGGGTACCAACCTGTACCGGACCAAACTGATTGATACCAACCTGGAAAATGCCAACCTGAATGGCGCGCACCTTAACCGAACTGATTTGCGCCGTGCGAATCTGACGGGGGCCGATTTGACAGGGGCCAATCTCGTTCAGGCTGATCTGAGCGGTGCGTTACTGGATACGGCCAATCTAGGCGGTGCCGACCTGTCCAAATCCACCTTGACGCGGGTGTCTTTAGTCAGTGTGAACCTGACGTCAGTCGTTTTTGCCGAAGCGCGCATGATCGGCGCGAATTTGAAAGGGGCTTCCTTGGTGGGAGCTGATCTTCAGGGGGCGAACCTGACAGGCGCGGATATGTCGATGGCAGACCTGACCGGAGCGGACTTAAGGAACGCTGACCTGACTGGTGCCATTCTACCCCAGGCACACCTGGACGGTGCCTGGCTCAACGATGCTATTCTGAACGGCTGCGACCTGACTGGCGCGACGTTGAACGGGGCCAGAATGCCTCGAGTTGGTATGTCCGGGGCCTCATTGGACAACACGCAGATGAAGAATGTTGATCTGTCTGAGGCCGACATTAGTGGATCGAGCTTCGTCGGTGCCGATATGACAAACGTCAATCTTACCAACACTATTCTGAATGGCGTTTACCTCGATGGCGCAATCTTGACCGGCGCCGTGGTCCAGTCAGGGCCGTCGGCAACCGGCACGCCGACCGCGGGGACGGGTTTGGAGCTGCAAGTCGATGCCTTCTGGGGAGGAATCAGTTATGACCAGAAGACTGTGTGGCCCGAGGGGTTTTCTGTGCCGCCTTCGGCTTATCTGGACGAAACCAAATAGTGAATTAGAAGGCTAAATGGGCGTGTCGGTCAGCGGAAACCGGCCATTACCGATTGATGTTCATTTCATTGGCGAAACGCTATTGGTAGAAAAGAGGGAGCCTGGAATTATCCGGGCTCCCTCTTTTGATTTGCTGTTAACATTCCAACGGCCGAGCCGAGGCGTCACTCACTTTCCAGCCTTGCCGTGCGCCAGCGCACTGAATATGCCTAAGGTGCCGGCGTCGGCGTCGCTGCAGGCGTAGGAGCCGGCGCTACCGCGGTGGCCATTGGCGTAGGGCTCGGGAAGGCCGGCGTTGTGGCCGTAAAAGTGAAGTTCAGCGTTGAGGTCAGATTGTCGGTGATCAAAGGGGTCTGCATAGATGGCAGACTCTCCATCTGGCTTTGGTCAAACACGGATGTGGGCAGGGGTAGAATGAACGGCGTGTTGCTTGGCAACAGCATGGTCCGGATGCTTGGTGAGAGTTTCTGAATGTACTCATAAGTGAGCAGATCGGGTCTCGCCGTCAAAGCAGCGCCTACCAATCGCAACGCCTCAGCGTCGGCTTGGGCCTTTATCACCCGGGCCTGGGCTTCAGCTTTGGCTTTGACCAGAATCGCATCCGCCTCACCACTGGCCATTATGCGGACTTGATCGGCCTGGCCGGCAGACAGCCGGCGGATCTGATCGGCCTCGTGTTCTTTCTGGGTCGCCTGCTGCAAGGCGACCTGCTTCTCCTCAACCGACGCGCGATAGACGTCTGAAAAGTCGATGTTGCGCAACAAAAATTGATCCAGGATGAAACCCTTGTCTTCAAGAACTGACCTGAGCCGGTTGTCCAGGCTCGCTTCCAGGTCCTTGCGTTTGTCGCTGTTTACTTCGTCGACCGTATAGGCTGACACAAGCGAACGGACGATCCCTCGCACGGCGGGGCGCACCAGGTCTTGTATGTAGCGATTTTGCCAATCAATGTGGACGCGGTTGGCTTGACCGGGGTCTATCTTGAAGATGACGGAGCAGTCCAGGGCGACTTCCTGGCCATCAGCCGTTCGGGCAACGATGGCGTCGTCACCGAGGATGTCGCCTTCCAGCGGCTTGGTCGACATTGTGTACGTCTGCCAATAGATAGGATAGCGGACCACTTTTTCCAGGAAAGGCACAATCCAGTGCAGGCCGGACTCCAGTGGGCGTTCACGGATACCTTTGGGCGATACGGCCGAGATGACGACGCCCACTTCCTGGGGATAGACAAAGACCAGGCTGGCACTGACCAGATTGATTGACAGCGGAATAAGCAGTGGTAGAAGGAACTGGACAGACACAACTCGGATGGCCGCCTTTTTCAGCCCTTGTGTCCGCGCCATCCTGAAAAACAGGACGGCGGCAAACAGGATGTAAATGGCCCACGCAAGAATGGTCACGAAAGCCAAAACTTTATCAATATCCATAACGCGTATTATCCTCCCATCCAGACCTCATCAAGTGTCTATGGATGTGCAATGACCAACAAGGTTGGGGCACGGCGCAATACGCATTGCAGCGCTCGCGCCAGATTGATAGAATCGAGGGCGGCAAAGCTCTCGTCAAGAATAACCAAATCGGCGTCTTGCAGCAACGCCCGGGCGATAAAAAGGCGGCTCCTCTCGCCGTGGGACAACTGCCAGCCGTGCTCGCCGATCATCTGTTGCAGGCCGGCCGGCATTCTGTCGAGCACTTCCCCCAGTCCCAATTCGCGACAAATCAGCTCCGCTTCCTCCAGGTCCTCGGGCTTGGGTGGCCAACCACGCCCCATTAAAGCATTGAAAGCGAAGGTTTCGGTCAGCACGTGATTCTCGTGGAATTGAGGCGCGGAGACGACCCGTCGTCGCCATTCAGCGGTGCCAAGTGTGTGCTGGTCCAGGCCATTGAGTAGTAACAGGCCGGACTCCGGTTTCCTCAGGCCGGCCAACAATGCTGCCAGGGTCGATTTGCCACCCCCGGACGGCCCTTCCAGCAAGATGCGCTCGCCTCTTCGCACCACCAGGTTGCAGTCCTTGACGGTTGGCGGGCCCGACGGCTGAAAGCGAAACACCAGGTCGCGTCCTTCCAGAATCTTGGAATTGCTCGAATGGTATCCCTGGATTGGGCTCAAACGGATATCGCCCGGCACCTGTTGTTCGGCATCAAAGGCGCGAGAAGCGGCTTCGAAAAGAGGGCGGACCTGTCGCCAGGCCTGGGCGACGCCCATCAGGCTCGTTAGACCACTTATCAGGCTGGAGAGCGCCTGGTATGCCAGGATGATACCCCCGACACTGATCGCCAATGCCGTGGTCGAGCCTGGATTGGTGACGAAAGCGTAGGCAACCACACCGACTCCCAAGACCATCCACCCACGGGGAATTCCAGCGTTCAATCGGATACCGGCGACGTCGGCTCGTTTTGAGGCGTCCA
>CAZHBM010000298.1:0-5291 GCA_964529945.1 uncultured Anaerolineales bacterium
CATTTATGCGGCCGCTCGCGACATTACCCAAAGGGTGGAGGCCCAAGCCGAATTAGAGGCGACGGCTCAGCGGTTGGCGCTGGCGACGGAGGCAGCCGGCATCGGCATCTGGGACTATGACCTGGAAGAGAATAGGCTGACCTGGGATCAACAGACGTACGAGCTGTATGGCATTGACCCGGATCGATTCGGTGGTAAGTACGAAGATTGGGTCCCTAGCGTTCATCCGGATGATTTACCGGTTACGCAGGCGGCTGTCGATGACGCCATCGCCGGCATATGTCCGTACCACACCCAATTCAGGATTGTGCGACCGGATGGTGATATCCGGCATATTGAAGTGCACGGTGTGGTGCAGCGGGCTGCCGACGGGTCACCACAGCACTTGCTGGGCGTCAATTTGGATATCACCGAGCGCAAACGGTTGTCGGCCGAAAATGAAAAACTCACGGAACAGTTCTTTCAAGCCCAGAAAATGGACGCCATCGGAAAATTGGCCGGCGGCATTGCGCACGATTTCAACAATTTGTTGGTGCCTATGATCGGCTATACCGAACTGGGGATGATGAAGCTATCCCCCAATAGTGATCTGTATGCTGACCTGGAGCGCATCAAGGAGGCAGCCGAAAGAGCCGCCGATCTGACCCGGCAGATACTGGCTTTCAGCCGGCAACAAGTGTTGGAGATGGAGGACCTGGATCTCAATGAAGTGGTGGTTGAATTCAGGAAGATGCTCCACCGTTTGATTGGGGAAGATGTCGAACTGCGAACCCAACTGGCAAGCGGCCTGGCGTTCGTACGGGCCGATAGGGGACAGTTGGGCCAGGTATTGCTTAACCTGGCCGTCAATGCCCGCGATGCGATGCCGCGGGGTGGCGTATTGACCATTGAGACGGCGAATGTCTATTTGGACGAGGTGTACGTGGCCCCGCATGGCGGTATACAACCGGGCCGGTACGTTATGTTGGCGGTGAGTGACACCGGTATGGGCATGGATAACGCCACCCAACAACGCATCTTTGAGCCCTTCTATACCACGAAGGCGGTAGGCAAGGGCACCGGTTTGGGCCTGTCCACCGTGCACGGCATCGTACAACAACATGGCGGCAACATATGGGTGTATAGTGAGCCAGGTGAAGGTGCCACTTTTAAGGTGTATTTGCCCGTTGTAGCGGCGTCGACTGAAGCGGCGGAGTCGGGGCGGCAGGGCGCGGTGCAGTTGAGTGGGACGGAGACAGTGCTGTTGGTGGAGGATGAAGACAACGTGCGCCAGGTAGTCGTGGAAACACTGCAGCGGTACGGCTACCGGGTAATATCGACCCAAGACCCTGAGACGGCGTTGGCTTTGGCCACTGCCCATCAGGGTGACATTGACCTGCTGCTGACGGATGTGATTATGCCTAAAATGTATGGGCAAGAACTGTATCGCCGGTTGTCCTCATTGCGTCCCGGCATCAAGGTGCTGTTGATGTCTGGCTATACAAAAGGGGTGGAGATCGGTCAAAGTGAGAGCGCGGGTGAAATGGCATTTCTGCAGAAACCATTTACCATTCGCGGCTTGTTGCAGAAAGTCCGCTCCGTGCTCGATTGACCGGGCGCCTTGCGTTCATGGGTGGCGAGATCAGAACCGATCGGCCGTACTCATAACTGGGTCCGCCTGCTTATCCAGATGTACAGACTGATCGGCAAGACGAACATGGCTACCAGCGTCAGCCAGAAAATCGGTTGGCTGGTCCAAGGATCGCGCGGTATGGCCGCCTGGAAGAAATTCATGCCGAAGAAGCTGGCAATGAATGAAATCGGCATCAGAACGGTTGTGATTAGCGTCAGCGTTTTCATCACATCATTCATACGGTTGTTGATCACCGAAAGATAGGTCTCCAAAGCGGCCGTGACCAGGTCGCGCATGCTTTCGTTGATGTCGTACAAGCGTACCAGATGATCGTACACGTCACGGAAATAGATGCGGTGCTCAGGAACGATAACGTGGTAGTCGCCGCGTGACAATTTGTTGAGTACTTCCCGTTCTGGCATGACGATACGGCGTAGCTGGAGCAGGGCACGTTTTAGCGTGAAAAGGTTTTGAAGCATGTCCGAGCTGGGTTGGTCGAAAACACGGTCCTCGAACCTTTCAATGGCATCGTCCAGTTGTTCGACCAGGGGCATGTAGTCGGTTACCAATTCGTCAATGATCTGGTAAAGCAGATAACCTGCCCCTTTCTGCAACCTGCGCTCATCCCGTTGGAAATTCTTCCACACCCGTTCAACAGGTTCAATTGGCTTTTCGTGATAGGTCACCAGATAGTTGTCCCCCAGAAAGATATCCAATTCCAGGGTGTGCAGCGACTGGTCAGTCAGGGAAATGAATGCGGCCGAGTGGAGTACCAGGTATAGGTAGTTGTCCCAATCATCAATCTTGGGCACATGGGTTTCGTGCAGCGCATCGTCGATCGCCAACGGATGGAAATGGAACTGATCTCGGAGCAAGGCTTCTGATGTATCGACCTTTTCATCCATTACGTCTACCCATAGGACACCCTGGTCGACTTTGAGCAGTTCACCCAGGGATTCGACTGCCGCGTCGGTTCGGATCTCCCCCTCTGGCGAATGATACAGGATACGTATCATACTCTCTTATCCACTCCCTTCCTTGGGATGGTATGTGCCCACTCGGCTGGAGTGGTCGTAGATACCTGGTTGCAGGGGTCAGGAATCACTGACCGGCACTGTCCAAGAGACGTTCTACCTGGTACTCAGAGTCGTGGCTGGCCCGGTGGAGCTGGCTGGTGATCCGGTAGGCTTCCGTCACGCCGGCCTGCGCCGCGTCAGGCGAGAGGATATCTATGCTCCGGACCTGGACGACGGCCACGACATACATCCAATCCAATAGCCGATCAAAAGCTTCTCTGTTGTACCACAAAATATCCTGATAGCGGTTGACGTTCAGATATTGGCGCACGTCTTCATCCACCAGGAGGCTGTCCAGAAAACGCCGGGCCGGTGGCCGCTGCGATGCCTCGGCCGCGGATTTCGACTCAGAGAGCGTAGCCAGCTTACGGTACCAGTTTTGATGTGTGGTAAGAATCTTTATCAGGGCCAGTGTCTGCCATGCCCGATCTTCGGCCAAATCGCCCTTGGTTTGCAGTATGGTCGAGATCATATTGCCCAGATGCCATTCGTCGATCCAGGCACGGCTCATCTGCCCCTCGTCCGAAGGCTGTGCGGCCTCTCCCAACTGGTGAACGAACAGCCAGGGCAACAGGACGGCCCAGGCAGGCGACTGGCGCTGCAACACGGCGGCCAGATAGTTGATTGCGTCCCGATGAGCGCGCGTCACTCCTGCGACCGGGCGTTGCTCGTCCCCTCCCAGTGTCAGGATCGTCTGCAATTTGACCTGCAGCTCATTTGCCAGGTCCGGCACGGAGCCCTGGCCGGCGGAAAACTGCTTCACTTGCTGTAACAAATCTGCCAGTTGTCCACCGACATTGTTGAGCGTCTGCTGGTCGGTCTGTTGCGGAAGCCCCGACTCGATTACCTGTTGGATCAGCCTATGCTCGAACAGGGAATCGAATGCCAGGTGCACCGGCTGCAGCAGCACCTGTTTCAGCGTATCGGCGATACTGGGCACACCGCGCCCATTCAGGTAGTCGCTGAGCTGGGCATAGTGGCGGGCATCGTCATCGGCGACTTCACGAAAATCGAGAAAGACGTGATACTTGTAGGCGCCCAGATCCACGAACAGGCCCTGATCGTGGATCTGGCGGCTGTTGCGGATAAATTCCAGGTTCGACGTGTGGTCGCGGAAGATACAAAAATAGCGTTCGTCAGCGTGTAAGCCCAATCCCTGGCCCAGCGTGTGGCTGATGAGCTTCCGCTCGTCGCCGGTCTCGTTTTTGACCAATTTTGCAGCCGATTGGCGTATCCATCCCTGGGCCGACGCGAACCGGTTGTGATAGACAATCAGTGAGCGCTCCTCTCCAGCCCGGTTCGAGAAGGCGAAAACGTCCTCGTTGACGTACCCTTCTGCCGAGTAAAAATCGTACAAAAGGAAATTCGTTACCTCGGCAAAGAGGTATCGCCGACGCAGCAGAGGAAATATTTCCCGTTTGTGGCGTTGCTGTAGGTCCTGGTCCACCTCTTCATTCCAGTAGGCGCGCCGGAATTCCATGCCGTATTTTTCGGTGAAGCCCTCGATCTGGCCGTGGCCGAACATAGGCAGGCCAGGCATGGTAGCCATCATCGTACAAATGCCAAAATACTTGTCACCCTTGCCGAATTGATCGACCGCTGTGCGTTCGTCGGGGTTGTTCATAAAGTTGACGAACCGCTTCAGAATCTCGGGGTCAAATTCCATGGTGTTCTTGATCACGCTGCGGTAGTTGGCGTTTTCTTCGTCGCGCAGCATATTCATGAAGGCGCTGTTGTACACCCGGTGCATACCCAAGGTGCGCACAAAATAACCTTCCATTAGCCAAAAAGCTTCGGCCAGCAACAAGGTGTCGGGGATCTCTTGCGCCACCCGATCTACAACCTCACGCCAGAATTCTTCCGGCATCCGCTCGTTGAATTCATCTCTCGTCAAACTGTGTTCGGCGCGGGAGGGTATGTCTCCCCCACTGCCCGGTTGTGGGAACCAAAGGCGCTGGTAATGCTTTTTAGTCAGAGTCATCGCCGCGTCAAAACGTATGATAGGAAATTTCCTGGCCACACTCAGGATGGTTTGGATCACCGCTTCGCGCACTTCCGGGTTGAGGTAGTTCAACTGGGCGGTGTCGTTCCACGGCATACTGGTTCCATCGTTGCCGTGATAAACGTATTTGGTGCTGCCCGTCCAGCGGTCAACGCGCTTGCAGACCACAGCGGCATCCATCCGATCATAGTAGTGATCTTCAATGAAAATGCCCACACGCTCGTCCGATGACAAATCTGGCCCGTTGAACGAGTAGGATGGAAACGGGCTGTAATCGAGGGCGATGAACCAGTCTGGATGCTCGATCATCCAGCGCGAGTCGATGGCCATGTGGTTGGGCACCATGTCACTGGCCATCCGGACGCCACGCTGCCAGGCCCGCTTTTGCAGGTTGTCATAGGCGGCTTGGCCACCCAGGTCGAACGCAATTTGGTAATCGTACAACGAATAAGCCGACGCGGCCGCATCCGGATTGCCACACAGTTGTTTGATGCGCTTGGAGGCCTGGCTGCGCTCCCAAACACCGATCAGCCATAATCCGCTGAAACCCGATTCGGCCAGCCGGTCGAGTTCTTCGTCGGGAATTTCGTCCATGTGGTTA
>CAZHBM010000299.1:0-4325 GCA_964529945.1 uncultured Anaerolineales bacterium
GATCTTTGAAAGAAGAGGAAATATAGGATGCAGGCGTACAAATTCTTCGTCGTTAACGGGTCAAGTCTCGACCTGATTGACGTCCATAAGCCTTGGCTGCAACAGCAGTCGGTGGATGTGTTGGCCGATCCCAGTTTCAAGAAGATGTCTCAAGCCCATTTCGCAGAACAACTCGACGGCGCGCAAGCCATCATCGGGCCGGCGGCCGCCACAATCGAACTGACGCCGCAATTGATGGACGACAACCCGGCACTGCAAGTGATCAGCCTGGCGTCCAGTGGCTATGAATGGGCCGACATCGACGCGGCCACACGGAGAGGCATCGTGGTGACGTTCGCCAACACACCGAGCCTGTCCGAGGTTGTTGCCGATTATACCTGGGGTATGCTGCTGGCTGCCGCGCGTCAGATCCCCCATCATCATCGCCAGCTCCAGGCCGGTGACGCATCCAGGGGCATGGGTACGATGGTTTGGGGCAGGACCCTCGGCATTGTGGGCCTGGGCAGGATCGGGCGGCGAGTCGCCCGTCGGGCCACCGGATTCGACATGCGCGTCGTCGCCGCGGAAATCGCACCTGACTTCGACTACATGCGAGAACATAATATTCAACTACTGCCGTTGGACGAGTTGATGCGGGAAGCTGACTTTGTCTCTATTCACGCCCGGCTCAATCCCCAGAATTACCATATGATCGGGGCGAAAGAGATCGGCCTGATGAAGCCGACCGCCTATCTGATCAACACCGCCCGGCAGAAACTGCTGGATGAGGCGGCTCTGACACAGGCCATCCTGGAAGGGCGATTGGCGGGCGCGGCCATTGACGATCCGCCCGAACAACCGGACAATCCATTGCTATTCCATCCCAACGTCGTGTTCACCCCTCATATTGGCAACCGGGTGCCGGAGAGCAATGACAGCGTGTGTCGCACCGCCTACAGCAACGCCTTGGACGTTCTCCAAGGCAGACGCCCTCCCGCAGACTACTTGCTCAATCCCGAAGTGTACCAGGGCAATCTGCGCGGCCCTATGCCGAAGGAGTCGTAACTCTCTATGAAGATCGTTGATGTGCGCTGTTGTCCCGTCCAGGCCCCACGCCGAACCCTGGTCATCATCCTGGTTGAGACCGACACAGGACTGATTGGCGTTGGCGAAGCCGGTCTCCAAAGACGCTGGCACGCCATCGAGGGTGCAGTGTTGCACTTGCGGGAGCGCCTGATCGGGCAAGATCCGATGCGTATTGAACACCTGTGGCAGAAGATGTACCGTGGGGGGTTCTACCCTGGGGACCGGCTGATCGGATCTACCATCTCCGGCATCGACATCGCTCTTTGGGACATCAAGGGTCAGGCGCTGGGAGTGCCTGTGTTCGAGCTGTTGGGCGGTCGCTGCCGTGATTACGTCGAAGTTTTCAACTATTCCGGCTATTTCCAGGTCACAGGGGAATTAGGCGATGCCGCTATCATCGAGCAGACCTTCTCCGAAGGCCGGGCGGACGCCGCGGCGACGCTGGCCCGCCGCTACATGGAGAAAGGGCACCGCTTCTTTCGCCTGGGTTTCCCCGATTGCCGGGATGGCGATTGTTTCGAGCCGCGCGAAGGTATAAGGAGACTCATTGCCCAACTGCGAGCGGTGCGGGAGGAGGTTGGGGGCGGGATCGAGTTGATGGTGGACCTGCATGCCCGGCTGGCACCGGGGGATGCCATCTGGTTCTGCCGGGAAGTCGAGCCATTGGGCCTGTTCCTGGTCGAGGATCCCATCCGAGCCGAACATCCTGAGACTTACCGGACAATCCGCCAGCACGTCCACGTGCCCATCGCCGCCGGTGAACAGTGGGCCAGCAAGTGGGAGTTCGCTACGGCCATCGAAAACGAACTCATCGATTTCGCCCGGATCGACATTTGCATCGCCGGCGGTATCACGGAAGCCAAAAAGATCGCCAGTATGGCCGAGACCCATTACATTCAAATCCTGCCCCACAATCCTCTTGGGCCGGTGTGTACGGCTGCTTCGCTACACCTGGACCTGGCCTGCAACAACGCCGGCCCGCAGGAGATCATCCACCCACCGGCCTGGACCTTGCCGGACGTTTTCGACTGCGCTTTCGAACTCACAGGCAATCGTTTGAACGTCCCGCAGGCACCAGGGATCGGGGTGACGTTCAATGAAGAGGCAGCGCGCGCCTATCCGGCGGAGATGACAGAACCACCACATCTCCACCGGCGAGATGGATCGCACATCAATTACTGAGCCGTCGAACGATTGAGACACCAGAAACCGGTGAACCTGCTATGACTGAAGCTCAACCCAGGGACACTTTTATGGCCGTTCTCGTCCCGCACACGCATTGGGACCGGGAATGGTACCTGACAGTGGAACAACTGCGGCCTCGCCTGGTCCGGTTGTTTGAGAACCTGAAACAAATACTGGCCGGCGAACCAGACTACCGCTGTTACTGGTTAGACGGTCAAACCGGTCTGCTGGAGGACTATTGGGAGACGGTGGGCGAGCAGCCTGCCTGGCTGGAAGAAGCGCTCCACCGCCGGCAAGTCCTCTGCGGCCCGTGGTATTCGTTGGTTGACGAGTGGTTGACGGGTGCGGAGGCGATCGTCCGCAATCTCTTTGAGGGCCGGCGGATGATGCGCCGCTACAGCCAGGAAAACGAGATCGGCTACCTGCCCGACTCCTTCGGCCACGTTTCCCAAATGCCTGCCATCCTACGCGGCTTCGGCATAGACAACGCCTTCTTCTACCGCGGGCTGGACGAGGAATCCTTGTCGACGCTCGAGCTGTGGTGGAAGTCCGCTCAGGGTGACGTGGTGTTGGGCACACAGTTGCGGGGCGGCTACTCCAACGCGCAAAGGATCGACGCCGAACGGCATCTCCATAGCGAGCAGGCGAAGGGTCTCGTTTGCCGGCTTAGAGAACTGGAGTCCTTGAGTGCCAGCGGTGTGCTGCTGCTCCTGAACGGAGTCGATCAATCTCTGCCTACCCACCACCTCGATAGGAGTATTGAGCGCCTGTCGCAACTGTTGCCGGAGATGACGATTACCTCCGGCAGCCCGCTGGACTATTTGCGGCTGGTGCGGCAACTGCTCCCGGGCGAGGGTGAGTTACCCACCTATTGTGGCGAACTTCCTTACGCCCCGTCTCTGGATGCCACTTTGTCTGCTCGCGGGGAACAGAAGATGACCAATCGGCGCCTGGAGAATCTGCTCACCTATCACGTTGAGCCGTTGTTGGCTATGTCGACGGCGGAGACCAGGCAGGCATATGGACCCTTACTGCGCCGGTGCTGGCGACTCGCCATGCTTTGCCACGCACACGACTCGATTTGCGGCTGTCATTCAGACCTGGTGGCTGAAGATGTGGAAAACAGGCTGTCTCGCGCCGAACAACTGGCGGAGAGCCTGGAGCAAGAGTTGTGGGTGCAACTGTTGGAGGTTCGATCCACTGAACAAGACGTCTCAATTCCCTGTGATCTGGTGTTGCGGAACCCGCTGCCCTGGCGAAGAGAAGAAGTGACTGAGGTCGAGTTCGACGTTCCGGCCGGCATCCCGTTGGACGATCTGGAATTTCGCCAGAACGGGCGCCCCGTTGACGCCGAGGTGCTGTCGGCCAAAGCCATTTGTCGCTGGACGGAGCACTACTATGGCAAGGTGTTCAACAAGGCTGCCGGCACGCAAAGGGCGCGGGCACTTATCCTGTCTACCGTCGCACCTGGCGGCGTTACGTCTGTGGCTGTAACTCGCCGGTCGGGTAGTGGTTCCCCCCAGCCGGCACTTGCGTCCGGTATCTGCCAGGCGGCCAACGTGTTGGACAACGGACGCATTCGCGTGCTGGTGCACCCGGATGGCCGGTTGGACGTGACCGACCTGGCCGGTGGCGTCGTATGTGAAGGTCTACACCAGATTTTCGATGCGGTTGAGGCTGGAGACCTATACGAACACATTCGAAAAAAAGACGTGCCCACCAGGGCGGAACCGGGCACAATCACGACGGTCGAAAATTCAAGCCTGCGCGGCGCCGTCTCAATAACCACCCAGATCACCTGTCACGGCGTGCCCTGCCCCCTGCAGATCGAGATCAGCTTGAGTCTCGGAGAGCCTTTCGTGCGGGTGCGCACGTCGCTGGACAACCGGTCCCGCGATCACTGGCTGCAAATGGGCTGCCCGGTGCCGGACGGCACGCATCACCTGCAAGTGCACACGCCTTTCGACATGGTGCAGCGGCCGGCCGAAGATGGGGCACCCTACCAGGATGGTGACAAAACCCGTTTCGCCCGCCGGCTCGGCCAGCCGGTCCAATGGGGGCTGTTCGCCGGGGGA
>CAZHBM010000299.1:4335-5225 GCA_964529945.1 uncultured Anaerolineales bacterium
ACGACGTGACCACGACCGTGTCCGCCTCGGCCACTTTGAGGACGGCCAGCACGTGAATCTGTCCCTGATGCGCTTCGTAGGCCTGATCAGGCCGGACCTGACCAGTTACCCGGCCGGTGGTGCCAATCGCCCGGGTTGGCAGTCGGTCGAGTATGCTATCGGCCTCTGGTCGCCGAAGGGCGTGGATGATGGTATCCGTTGCATGCAAGCCTACAGTGTGCCGCTCAGAACGTTTCAGGTGTTCAGCACCCTGCCCACGCTGCCCGGCGTAGAGCTGGAGCTGTCCAACCCCTATTGGGTGCTCTCCTGCCTCAAGCCGGCGGAGACAGATGAAGCCATTGTCCTCAGAATCTGGAACGCAGCCGAGAGCCGGCAGACGGGTACTCTACACTACCGGCAACGTGGAAAGGTATGGTCGGGACGGATGAGAGCCCGCTTGGACGAGACACCCATCGGCCCGCTGCCGGACGAGTTGACCCTGGAACCCAAAGAGATACTGACAGTGCTGCTTTCCGAAGGACAATCGAACTGATGATGGCCCCAAAACCAGTTTTGACGCCCAAAGAAAAGTTCATCATGGCGCTGGAGAGAAAACAGCCACCCGGTCGGGTTCCGACGTTTGAGCTTGTTTTCTTCTTAACGATGGAGCTGCTGGACAAGGTACACCCCCGCCATCGCCATCTCACGCAGTGGGGGCAGATGAGCGCAATTGAGCGGGCGAAGCAGATCGCCGACGCCGGTGACGTCTACATCGCTGTGGCGCGGCATTACGGCCATTCCGCCATTTTCGTCCACTTTCTGCGCGGCGTGCCGGACGGTGAGGCAGCCGTGGCGAGGTACATCCGGGAAAAGACCGGCGACGAGTTCTTTTTGATGCGCCATGGGGATGC
>CAZHBM010000300.1:0-5205 GCA_964529945.1 uncultured Anaerolineales bacterium
CCATTGGCCGGCCGAGGCCTCCTGATCGCGTTTCTTGATTACGTCTCCGGAGACCAGTTCAGGAGCGGTTATTTTGCCGTTTTTTCTCAAGGCGCCAACGCCATCTGGGCACGCTGTACCATCTACGGGCAACTTCTCTTGCGACAGTTTCATTGGTGGGGCATTGCATTGGGTGTTGCCGGCATCGCCCGCTTGTGGCGAATTGACCGCAAGCTATGGCTGGGGCTGGCGCTGGCCTGGGTGGTCGAGACCGCGTTCGCCCTGGGCTACGACATCATAGATCCGGAAGTATTCTTTATTCCTTCCTATCTTCTTTGGGCGCTGTTCATCGCCTGTTGCCTGGCCTGGCTCTATCGGGGCGTGCAGTACCTCGTCAACGAGCATTCCAGATTCCCCACCATAGCGCAGCTAGTTACCGCGGCATCCGCCTTGATCCTGATTGCTTTGCCGCTGACCATTGATTGGATAAACGTCGATCAAAGCCGCAACCTGTGGGGCCGGCAGTGGGCGGAAGCTTTTCTGACCGATATGGAAGATGATGCCGCAGTTGTGCTGCCGCAACCGTATTTTTACAGTCAGAAACAGGCTCTGCTTTATCTGAAGGCGGTCGAAAATCGGGTTCCCGGACTGGCGTTTATCCAGCGAACAGACGTCGACGCGTGGATGGGGCAGTGCCCGGTGTATCTGGGCGTCTATATGCCCCAGGTAGCCGAAAGGTACAAGTTGCGGGTCGTGGATTCGTCAACCCTGACCCTGTCCGACTTCCTGGCGCAACTACCGCCGAGGGCTATCGTCATCGCCGCTGTCCGTGACGAAGCGTCGCTGGGGTTAAGCGACGAGGCGGCTCACGCCTGGCAAATGGTTGGGGCCAAGGAAGACTTGCACGGATGCTTCCGCTGCGGCCACGCCATCATTGGGGTCAATGGTGCCCCTCCAGGAACGGCGCTCGAGGCCATCGGTCACGATCTGCACGTTCTGCGTGTGGAAAAAGGTCAGGAGATAGGCAGCACCGGCGTGTTGGCGCCCCGCCCGATCATAGTTCGTTCCGCCGGTTTTGACGAAGGAGATCTGGCGGAAATATGGGTCGGGAGATTTCAGACTTCGTCACAACATCGTGGGTATAACATAACGGTGGTGGACCCGTCCAATGGACAGATCATCACCACCGCTTTTGTCGATACCTTTGAGGACGACTTAATCGACAACGTCCGCAAATACAGGGTGGAAGCCAAGTAGAAGAAGATCGGCTAGGGAATGCCGGCTTCGTTTAGTACCGACGCCGGAGGAAAGACAAGTTTCCGCCGGACCCCCAGGATCAAGATAAAGCTAATCACAAAGCATACCGGAAAAACGAACAGCGATGTCTCGAAAGAGGAGTACCTGGCGACCACCGACATCACAAAGGGGACCAGGATTCCCCCCAAAGGAATGGCGATTTTGATCAACCCCAGCACCGTACCCGAGATCTCCTTGTACATAAGGCCGCCGCTGGTAAGCAACAGGGGCAACAAGGCCGAGATTGAAATACCCGCCAGGAAGATCGGTACGTAAGTAAGCTCCCCCAAATTGAACACGAACACGCTGCTGAAGAACACGAACGAAGATGCCATCAGCCCCATAATGAAATAGGGCATCTTTTCCTTCCTGACGAACAACCCCATCAACAACCTGCCGGTCACAACCCCGGAAAGGAAAGCCAGCAGCCCCATCTTGGAGGTCACCTGCGTAAACTCCCGCAAATCCATCAGATAGGTAGTGACCACGCCAATAAAGGTCGTCTCGACGCCGACCACCAGCACCGTACACAGGAACAAAGCGACGATAATCGGCTCTTTGCGCAAGATCTTTAACCGTTCGAGATAACTATCGGTCACACGGCCGCTGGGTTTGAGCCGGGCCAGGCCAAATAGTACGGCCAACAGAAACACAACCACAGCCGACTGGATAATGGCATTGCGCCAGTTCATCTGTAAAAAGATCAAATAGACAGTGATGGCAATCGACCCCAAGGTCACAAAAAAGTGGTTGATGCTGATGTGCAGGCTTTCTTTTTCCTTGTGCAGGTCCATCAACATTGCATCAGTAACGCCTTCGTAGGTTCCGATGCCGGCCCCAACCAAAAACATGGCGACCAAAAAGAGCGGGAAGGCGTTACTGAAAAAGAATACCAGCAGGCCCACGCAGAGTGTGAGGCTACCCACGAAGAGAATTCTTGGTTTCTCGCGAGTATCTGACAGAGCCCCGGCAATGGAGACCGATACGATAAACCCCAAGTTCTGAATGGCAAGCAGCAGGCCGATTTGATAAGGTGTTAGGCCAATGTTTCTGGCTGCAGCGCCGATGACGGCCGTTGCCAGCCCCAAAAAGAACATTGATACGAAGGATGACGCAGTCAAGGCTTTGACGCTCTTCATCATTGTTGGATGACCTTCTCTTTAAATAGACAACAGCGCGTTGGTTCGATATTCAATAATGGGCCTGGCACCCAACGATTCAAGGAGCTCCAATTTTTGATTGCAGCCGCCGAGCAGCCATCTGAATGTCCATCGAAAACCGGGGCCGCCCAGCCCGTAGCCGCCCCGGCGCTCTGGCCGGCGTGGCACCGCCAACTGCCTCCACGACAAGGCTGCCAGGTTCTTCCCAGGCGCCGAACGAGACACACAGCCCAACGTGTCACTTTGACGATACACCTTCGGGCTGTCCGTCGCAACTTCCCGGCGGCCTGGGACGACACCGGCCGATCAAGCGTGCGAACGCAGACGCCGAGTGACAAACAATACGCCCACCAACCCGGCAGCGATCAATACTGCTTCCAGACCGCCGATACCGGTGTCGGGCGTGCTCTCCTGACTGACCGGCGTCGCGCCGGCAACCGATGTGGGCGTGGCCGCACTAACCGGTGTGGCCTGGCCGGAGACTTCAGCCTGGGCACCCGTATCACCGCCCGACTGGCCGGCGACGGTCGGCAAGACCACCGGCGTGTTGGTGGCCGTCGGCAACAAGGTGTTGGTAGGAGCCGGCGTGGCCGTCGGAATGAGTGTATAGGTGGGCGTTGGTGCCTTGGCTACGGCGGGTAGGGTTGAGGTGGCGGTGGGTCGCGCAGCCTTCTGGGCCCGGTTGATCGAACCAAAGGCAACCACGCCGCCGATAGCCACCAAACCAAGCACCAGCAAACCCACCAAGAACAGTGCAATCAGTACAAACATCCTATTGTTACCTGCCATCATCCTGCTCCTCTCTTTGTCATCCTGTTAAGGGACAAAATACAAATCGGCCGCTCTCGGGGAGCCATCGCGATCCTTTTGTGCGTCGCTATAAATATTGGCATAAATGAGTGTTCAAATCAGTCGTTCCAGATTTGGCCAGGGCACCGACACGCGTCTGTCTGCAGCGCCCTCTCCAATATCGTTTTCAAGCTGCAACGACACTGCGCCCAGGCTGAAACCCGTGGCCGTCCTCACAGCTCGATTGGATATGCCGACAACCTCACCAACGGCACCGGCGTACGGCTCCCGCACCAGCTGGCACCGATCACCGATCTCCAAACCGGCCCTATCGCTTTGGAGATCGATACCTGCGTCGGGCTCCAGTACCGGCATCAGCAGCGCCGGGCGCCAGGTGGAACCCCAACTATCCAGATTGATGACCGAAACCGGCCGGCCATCTAGCTGCGACAGCGTCTCAAACAATGCGCGTGGCATCGCCAGGTCGCCATACCCTTCCGTGGCCACGATTGTCATCCGCTCGTTGTCTGCCGCCCCGGCGGCAGTTGAATCGATGCTGCCAACGACAACGGCACGAACACCAACCTGTTCAGCGTGCCTCACCGCGGCCGCCGATATGCCACGCCCGCCTACCAAGACAGCGCCTTCACAGCCGGCATCGATATCATCAGCCTCGAGTATGGCACCAGGTTCCGCCGTCCCCATTCTCAACAGTCCCGCCGTCTCCGGGCCGGTAGCCCAGGCAGCATCGAACACATTGGCGACCACCTCCACGCAGACCTCGCCCCCATCCGTGACTTCCACGACTCTTCCATCGACCAATGCTGTCACAGCGTTGTCCTCAACCGGCTGAGTTGTTTCCAAGACCACCCAGCCTCGGGCGATGGCGCGCAATTTTCCGGCTACGGGTGCTCGACAAGGTTTGTACAAAAATGGCAACACCCCGGTTCGGGCGGCAATCGTCTCTCCGGCTTCCACCCATTCTCCCGGCAACTTGGCCATCACGCGCGACAGGTCAGCCGCCGGCAAAGCCAGGTGGGCAGCCACATCAATAATGTGATATTCTTTCCGCCCGGCGAATCGCGCGATTACCTGGTCCGGGACCACCTGTTCACCCACATGGACCAAAATCTCACTCGTCACCGGCAGGAGGCGGCGGACCAACACCCTCTCCACTTTTCCCCATCGCCTGATGGGGATAAGCACCTCAGATCGCGCCTTCTTAACGCCTGTCACAACCATAGACCCACCTGCCAACCCACCGGTTCACACCGCCAGATTCATGGCTACCGGCACCAGTGTCGGCAATGGCAAGGGCACATCGTCCAACTTGATGCCCAGACTATCGTGCCAAACCCTGAGTTGATTGCGCCGCAAACCGCCGTCCTCGTCAAGTTGAAGCGGTCGTCCACGCGCATCGAGGACGATGCCCACGACGCCTCCCTCCGCGTCTGCGCTGGCACTCTGTCCGGGAGTACCCAGGCCGACGTCAATACCGCGCGCAGGATAGAGCTCCAGATGAGCGGTTTGGCCCGGTTGCAGTGGCACGATCCGAATGGCACCCTGAACGATTTCCTCCTCTACTTTGGATCCGTCCTGGTAATCGATCACAACCCTGAGCACCGGCTCACCGTTCGCAGCCACTCCAAATGGCGCCACAACCGTTCCCAACGTCAGAAAAGCGTCGTACTCCACCACTTCTACGGCCGCCAGAGGATGAGCCGCGGCAACCGCTCCCAGGCTTCCGGCGATGCCACTGGTATCAAGAGCCAACTTGCAGATACCTCGTGGCTCGAGGGCATCGAGCAACATCATGGCTGCGAACGCCGGAGAGGGCACGCCCGTCAAAATCCGGCCGGCGCCCACAATCAGGTCCCATTGCCGTCGACGCAGCAAATTGTCATTTGACCGGCGTCGTGCCGGCGGCAGGTCCAAGATCACCTGCCGGATCACCTCACGCGCTAACGCATATTCGAGCAGT
>CAZHBM010000301.1:0-5201 GCA_964529945.1 uncultured Anaerolineales bacterium
GGCCGCCAAGCCCGGCAGCCGCCAGGTTATGCTGCCGCCATCTCTGGTGGTGCGCCAGTCAACCGACCGGGTGCGCAGTGACAGTTAAGTCCCCCCAACTTATGCTTCAACGAAGAAAAGCGGTCGCCCATCATCGGCGGCCGCCTATCCATTCGATGTATTGGATTGCTCGCACCCGTGATCCATCTTATTAGGCCACGTCCCGCTTCTGACCACCATTGCCCGACAGAACCGGCTCAACTTCTTGAAGCGGTTGCTTCAGCGCCGTGACGTTCAGGCTTGCCAGCCAATCAACGATCAAACGCCCCTCGTCGTGCAGGTGCACCTCTGACGCTCGTTGGTAGGCCGCCAGATAGGCGCGCAACTGTTCGGCCTCGAAACAGTGAGAGTCGAGCAAACATTGCACCCAGTCGATGTCGTTGCCCAGCAGCCCCAGGTCGCCCAACCGCAGGGCGGCCAGGATGTTCTCGCCTAGCCGTTCGTTGGCGATGGACAAACGCTTCTCCTGTCCCGGCCGCAACTCCATCGCGCGCCAGACATCGGCTTCGATGCTGGCCTGTTCTTTGCGGAATTGGGCCAGCGCCTTGCGATAGTCTTCCGAGAGCACGGGCAACGCCCGTGGGGCAGGTTTCATAGACGCCAAATGCTCCACCGCTGCCACGGTTTCCTCCAGATCTTCACCCAGGAAATAACCCGGGATGCGGTCGCGCAGACCGGGTGAGAAGGTGAACACCGCCCCACCGAAACCCAGCCTGGTCTCTCCAGGATGAACGGCTTCGGCCACTTCAAGTAGGTTGGCGGCTGCCGGCAAAGTATGTGCCAGCAAGACGATCAACCGTGGCGAGGAGCCGCTCAAAGTTGCCTCCAAACCGGACAAAGAGATATTCCCACCAAGGTATAGCACGTCGAATCCGCGCCGCCGCAACAAAAACGACAGGATCAACGCATTTAACGTGCTCGACTCACCAGGCGCCGTCGCCACCAGGATACGTCCCAGCCGCGTGGGTGGCGCCATAGCTACCATGAGTGCCTGCAGCCTTCGCCGCGCCAACTCCGACGCAAAATACTCCTGCTGGACAGCCGTTTCGCCCCGGCACCAGCCCTCGCCGGCCTGCACAACGCCCTTTCGCAGGAGTTCCAGGCTCACAACCTCAGGCGAATACAGCGCAAAGGCTTGCGAGAGCACCTGCTCCGCCCTACGCTCATCAAAGGCCAGGCAGGCCTCGACCCAAGCCTTGCGCAACTCGGCCATCTCGCGCCCTTCAGTGAACGAAGGCAGCGGGCGCGCAGGCCTGGCGCCGGCAGACGTCAATGCCGAACGATGTAACAAAGGGTCACGCCCCTCAGCTTCCAGGCTGCGCCACAGGCCGACTGCCCGGCTGATGCTCAACCCTTCCTTTTCGCGTTCCATCAACCATTCAATCGTGTCTATGTCACGTCGCGAGAATAGCCTATGCCCCCCCAGGCTACGTTGCGGTTGCGGCAGGCCATAGCGACGCTCCCAGGCGCGCAAAGTGTCCGGCTTGATGCCGGTCTCCTTGACGACAGCCTTTAGATTGTACGTTGGTAACTCATTCTGACCAGCCATAATTGGCCTCCCTACCTGATATCTCCACAAACCACATACATTTAAACCTCTACCATTATACTGTATAATTTATATTTTGTCAATGTTTTGCACAGTAGATTTCAAAATGGACAGGGAGACGCACGTGAGATGGAAAGATGGCTGGCGATCGTGACGCGTTCGTGCCGGAACAGACACTGAAAGAGGCCGATTGGCAGTCAGCGCCTTACAGCCGCCTGAGGCCACTTCGGCCGGTGAAAAAAGGCACCGTGAGGAAGAATAACGAACCGGGCCCGTGAAGAAGAATCCTTCGTAAGCCCGGCTCGTTTCTGGAATCGGCCAGCTAGTGTGCGTGGTTGAACGGCCCGATCAGTGGGGTGGAAAAGACCGGCCCGCGATCGGCACCCCAACCGGTCACGCGCCCCTTACTTGCCGACGAAAGCTCGGGCCATAAAAAGCAGGTTAGCCGGCCGCTCGGCCAGGCGACGCATAAAATACGGGTACCATTGCACACCGTAGGGCACGTAGATGCGTACGTTGTAGCCGTCGCGTGCCAGGCGCTGCTGCCAATCCCGCCGGATACCGTGCAGCATCTGGAACTCGAAGGTTTCCTTACCGATATTCTTCTCGGCCACCAGCCGCTCGACCTTGAGGATCAATTCGTGGTCGTGGGTACCAAACGCCGGGTAGAAGCCGTTTTTTTGCGCCCGTTGGCTCAGCGCCAGGTCTATCAAATGGCCGTATTGGGCATCCACTTGGTCCTTCCTTTGCCAGGCGACGCTTTCGGGCTCGTCGTAGGCCCCCTTGCACAGCCGAACGCTGCTGCCCCGATCGATCAAGCCATTCAGATCGTCTTCGGTCCGGTACAGATAGGCCTGCAGCGCCAACCGCAGATTGCTGTGATCGTCCAGCAACCGGTGAAACATGTCCACCGTGACCTGCGTGTACTCCGAGCCCTCCATGTCCACCTCAAGCACCAACCCCAGCGAGGCGGCCGTTTCGGCAATGGTCTTCAACTGCTGGTAACAGAAATCGGCGCCGAAATCCAATCCCACGTGAGTCGGTTTGACCGAGATCGAAGACTGCAAGCCACCATCGGCGATGGTCTGTAAAATGCTCTGGTATTCGCCCACGGTGCGCTGGGCGTCTTCTTCAGACGTCACGTTCTCACCCAGGTGGTCCAAAGTGGCTTTGATCCCGGCAGCGTTCAAGCTCTTGATGACCGCTACTGCTTCTTCGAGCCTCTCACCGGCCACGAAACGACGGGCCATTTTTCTGGCCGGCGCGAAATTCATAACGAACTGGCGCATCGATTCACTTTGCGATAATGCGATCAAAAACCTGCGTAGCATTGATCTCCCCTGAGCCTCCTTGTGTCAAGATGAGATTATTGCGAGGGCCCAAATGTCCCCGTAGAATACATCGTTTCACCGCCGGAAATGCCGGCCACCGCTAAAATGCCTGGTGCTCGGTGCGCGAGATGATCTCCTCCTGAAGTGTCTCGCTCAAATCGCAGAAATAATCGCTGTAACCGGCCACCCGGACGATCAGATCTCGATACGCTTCCGGCTCGCTTTGCGCCGCCCGCAACGTAGCGGCGTCGACCACGTTAAACTGAATGTGGTGGCCGTCCAGTTTGAAGTAGGTGCGGATCAGGTGGACCAGCTTGTCCAGGTCGGAATCGCGCGCCAGCAACTGCGGGGTAAGCTTCTGGTTGAGCAACGTGCCGCCCGTTCGTGCGTGATCCATTTTGGCGACCGATTTGATGACCGCGGTCGGGCCGTGCCGGTCGGCGCCTTGCACCGGCGACACCCCCTCCGACAACGGTCGACCGGCCAACCGGCCGTCCGCGGTGGCCCCGGTCACCGATCCAAAATATACATGAGAAGTCGTCGGCAGCAGGTTGATGCAGTAGCGCCCGCCCTTGGTGTTTGGCCGGCCGTCGACCAGGGCGAAATAGGCCTCGAAGATGCTGCGCATCACCTCGTCGGCGTAGTCGTCATCGTTACCATACTTGGGCGTTTTGTTCAACAACATCTGGCGGGTTCGCTCGTGGCCGGCGAAATTCGCATCGAGGATGGCCAACAGTTGGTCCAATCCCAGCGTCCCCGAGTCGTAAACGTGGTACTTGATAGCCGTCAAGGTGTCGGTCAACGTCCCCAGACCCACACCCTGGATGTAGCTGGTATTGTAACGCGCCCCTCCATCGTGATAGTCTTTTCCAGTGGCGATGCAGTCGTCGATCAACAGCGACAGGAACGGGGACGGCATATATGTGGCATACAGCCGCTCGATGACGTTGCTGCCCCGAATCTTGACGTCCACAAAATACGCCAGTTGGCGGCGGAAGGCTTCGAACAAGCGGTCGTAGGTTTCGAAGGTTTCCGGCGGATCTGCCACCAAGCCGATCGTCTTCCCGGTCCGCGGATCCGTCCCGTTGTGTTGGGTGATCTCCAGGATTTTGACCAGGTTCAAATAGCCGGTCAGGTTGTAGTTCTCCTTGCCAAAAGCACCCACCTCCACGCAACCACTGGAACCGCCGTCGCGCGCGTCTGCTACCGACTTTCCCTGGCGAATCAGCTCCTGGTAAATGACGTCGGAGTTAAACAGAGAAGGCTGGCCGAACCCGGTGCGCACGATCTTGGTGGCCCGTTTCACGAACTGATCGGGGTTCTTTTTGCTGATCTGCAGGCACGAGCTGGGCTGCAGCAGGCGCATGTCCTGAATCACGTCCAGGATCACATAAGTCATTTCGTTAACGCCGTCAGCGCCATCGGTGCGCACGCCGCCGACGTTTATCAGGCAAAAATCGGTGTAGGTGCCGCTTTCCTCGGCCGTCACCCCCACCTTGGGCGGCGCCGGCTGGTTGTTGAATTTGATCCAGAAACACTGCAATAATTCCCGCGCCTGGTCCTCGGTCAGGTTGCCCTCGGCCAGACCGCGCTGGTAGAAGGGAAACAGGTGCTGGTCCAGCCGGCCGGGACAGAAAGAGTCCCAGGTGTTCAACTCGGTGGTCACGCCCAGGTGGACGAACCAGTAATATTGGAGCGCTTCCCAGAAGTCGCGCGGCGGGTTGGCCGGCACGCGTGAGCACACGTCGGCGATCCGCTCCAATTCGGCTCTCCTGGCGGCATCGGTCGTCTCGCCGGCCAGTTCACGCGCCAGGGTTGCGTGCCGCTCGGCGAACCGGATCAGTGCCCGGGCGCTGATGCGCATCGCCTTCAACGCTTCCTGCCGGTAGTAGGCGCTCGGATCATCCAGGAAATCCAGTTGCTTAACGCTGCGGTCGATGTCTTCGATGAAGTCCAACATCCCCTTGCGGTAGATCTTGTCGTCCAGTACCGTGTGTCCGGGAGACCGCTGCTCCATAAACTCGGTGAAGATACCCGCCTCGTAAGCCGCCCGCCAGTCTTCGGTCATCTCGGTGAATATGCGGTCCCGAATAGACCGTCCATTCCAAAAGGGAATGATCTCGTCTTCGTGAATTTTGCGCGACGCCGGTGACACCTTAAAGGGGATCTTTTCCCGCGAGTTGAGAATGTCCAAATCCTGTAGGGTGTGGCAGCACAACTCCGGGTAGGTGGGCGTGGCTTTGGGAGCTGGGCCCTTTTCGCCCACAACCAGCTCATCGGCA
>CAZHBM010000302.1:0-5189 GCA_964529945.1 uncultured Anaerolineales bacterium
GGCACAACCGCGACTACCGAGAATCCCACCCACACCTACTCGCTGCCCGGCGTATATACGGTGACCCTGACGGCCAGCGATGGGACGACGAATACCAATACCCTCACGCGCACCAACTATATCACTGCCTACGAGTTGGCGGTGGCCGACTTCACCGGTAGCCCAACATCCGGGGAGCGCCCATTGACGGTGGCCTTCACCAATACGTCGACCGGCGACTACAGCAGCAGTTTCTGGTGGTTTGGCGACGGGGGCACAAGCGCGGCGACCAATCCGAGCCACGAGTACACCTTGGCCGGTGTGTATACGGTGTCGCTCATGATCAGTGGCTTGGGCGGCACGGACACGCTGACTCGGACCAGTTATATCACCGTCAGCCCGGCCAGCGTGACGGCCGATTTCGTCGGCGCGCCGACCTCCGGCACCAGGCCGCTGACCGTGGTCTTCACCAATACGTCGACCGGCGATTTCTCCAGCAGTCTATGGAACTTCGGCGACGGCAACACGGGAACAACTACCAGCCCGACGCACGTGTACACGGCAGCCGGCGTGTATACGGTGACGTTGCAGATCAGCGGCACGGGTGGGACGGACGCGCTGACGCGTACCAGCTACATAAATGTGAGCTACGTACCTGTGACGGCCGGTTTCACGGGCACGCCGACGTCGGGTGTGGCGCCGCTGCAAGTCAGTTTCAGCAACACGTCGACCGGTGACTATGCCAGCAGTGCCTGGACCTTCGGTGATGGCGGCACCAGCAGCGCCGCCAGCCCGGTTTATACCTACACGTCGGCCGGCGTCTACACGGTGACCTTGCAGGTCAGCGGCCCCGGGGGCAGCGACACCCTGACGCGTACCAGTTACATATATGTCTACAACACGCCGGTGGCCGATTTTGTCGCTTCGCCCACCTCCGGTTTCGTTCCCTTGCCGGTCACCTTCACCAACAACTCGACCTATTTCCTTTCGAGCTCCTGGGACTTCGGCGATGGCAATACCAGCACGGATACCAATCCCAGCCACACCTACAGTACGGTCGGCGCCTATACGGTGACTTTGACGGTCAGTGGCCCCGGCGGCAGCGACGTACTGACTCGCCCTTACTACATTATTGTCAATGCTCTGCCGCAACCGGTAACGGCCAACTTTGTCGGCGCGCCCACCGCAGGCAATGCGCCGCTCACAGTCGTGTTTACCAATACTTCCACGGGTGAACTTTCGGGCACATTGTCGTTCCCGCTGAATAGCCTCTGGGATTTTGGAGACGGCTTCACCAGTACCGTAAAAAGCCCGACGCACACCTATACGCTGCCGGGTGTCTACACCGTCACGCTGACCGTCAGCAACGTGTTGGGGACGGATACCCTTACCCGGACCAGCTACATCACGGTGTTCAACCCCGGCGGTTCGGCTGAGTTCGACCCCCTGGGCGGCAGTGCGGTCTTCACCAATGCGTCGGGTAGCACCGTGACCATCCTGGTGCGCGATCATACGGTTACGGAAACCATCACGCTGGTCTACACAGAGTTGATGACGACCACCAGCACCACGACTCCGACAGGCATGCTGTTCGGCAACATTGTCTTTACGTTGGAGGCGTACGTGGGCGGAGTCTGGGTGCCTGGCTACGTCTTTTTGCGGCCGGTTGCCATTACGATAAACTATACCGACGAAGAAGTGGCCGGAATTGACGAGACGACCCTGAGACTGTATTACTGGGACGAGGGGAGCAGCAGTTGGGTAGACGTGGCCGATACCTGCTCTCCGCCGAGCAACTACTTGATCTATCCCGGCTACAATCAGTTGACGGTTGCCATTTGTCACCTGTCGGAGATCGGGCTGTTCGGAGCTCCGGCCGGCGGCGCCTATAGCTATTACTTCCCGATTCTGCTCAAGGAAGAGTAAAGCCCCACCGCGGGACCGCTGCCACCGAGAGTCAGACAAGGGGACGGTGCCCGGGCTGGGTCAAGCGCATAAAAAAGGGGCAATCGCTTTTGTTGCGATTGCCCCTCGTGATCTTCCGGTGCGCTAAGGTTGTGTCAATCAGCAGTACTTCTGGTGAGATGCTGGGTGAAGGCCAACAAATGGTTGGGTGCTTTGCTGGGTTGGGAAATCGGTACGTAGGCACGCACTGTGGTGCCTCGCCCCGGGATGGTCTCGAACGTGAGGCGCCCCCCCCAGGCCCGGCCGCGTTCGTACATCGAGAGCAGGCCCAGGTGACCATTTTGTCCCATAAGTCTTTCAGGCTGGTCCCTCATACCTCTGCCAGTATCCTGGACAGTGATGCTGATGGCTTCTTCGCTCCAGCGCACGTGGATGTACACCTGATCAGCGTGGGCGTGAGCGACTGCGTTGTCCAGAGCCTGTCGCGTGATATGATATAAGTCGCGCTCAAGTTTGTGGTTGTCGATTCTCTGATCGCCAAAGCCCTGGGCCGTCAGGGTAACCAGTTTGGGGGCCGAAGCGGGCAGCGGCTGCCGGGCAAGTGAGTCGACGTATGCCTGCAACGCCGAAATCATGCCCAGGTCGGTGAGCACCGAGGGGTGCAGCCCCTGGGTGATCTCGCGCAAGCGCCGGTTTACCGTCTGCGTTTCCTGCTCCAGCGTTTCCAGCCATTCCTGCACCTTGTCGGGTTCGATTTGCAGGCGTTTACGGCTGTTGCGCAAGGTCAGGCTCATCGTGGTCAGGCGACCGAGTATGTCGTCGTGCAGTTCGGCGGCCAGCTTGCGCCTTTCGTCCTCCTGCACGTCGACTGTCTGGTGGTAGGCCAACTCGAGTATGCTGATGGTTTCTTCGAGTTCGCGGGCCAGTTGGATGCTCTTGTAGGCCAGCCCCGTTTGATCGGTCACCCACAGCAGGAAGGGCGTGTATTCGTCTGCGCGGGCCGTGGGGGAAGGACCGATGCCAATCAGGCCGATCAGGCTGTCCCGCCAGTGCATAGGCGTTATTATTTCGGTTCTCATTTCCAGCAGGCCCTGTTTCAGCGCGCTTTCGGGCAGTACGTCGACCGCCTGGACCGCTTCCATTTGCTGGTATTTCAGATCCAGCGGAAGCTCTGTCAGGCTGCCGGTTGAAACGTTGCCCTGCAAGTAAAACAGGTTGAGCACACCGTTCTCTTGCTGGTGAATCCAAAACGCAATATACTCGGTTTCGAGGGTCGACAGCAACGCAGCGGCTGCCTCCTGGAACAGCTCGTCCAGCTCGGTGCAGGCCGCGAAACGCGTGCCCAGTTTGGTCAGCCTGCGCCACGATAGGTCGATGCTGGCCGTGCGATCCAGCAGGCCGTCAAGCAGCCGGGACAGGAAAGCAAATGCCACCAGAGCGGCAAACACGGGCAGCAGGTTTCCTATTCCGCTGATCGGCGAGGGCCACACCTGGGGGAAAAACACAATCAGCATGGAAAAGATAAGCGCCAGCAGCAGCACAGCGATACTCGAACTGACACCTCTGTTGACGGGAATGCGCGAACGCAAGTTTCGCTTTCTCATATGTCTTCCCATTCCATGTGCTTGTGTCTGGTGTTTATTTTAACATAATATTGTAGCAACTTCAAGTTGTCACCTGGATTTTGCGCATATAACGCGGTTCATGTAGAATCCTGCCTCAACAGGAGGAAGTCTATGGCAACTGTCCGGAAACGTACCTCGAGACGGGCCCCCAGGCGAATTACTACGTCACAGATTCTGCTGGTTGTGTTGGCGGCAATCGTGGCCACAGGTATCATGATTCTGCTGGACAGTGACATTCTGCGCCAGAATGGTGCCGTCGCCGGAAAACTGCCCTATGAAGTTGGAATAACTGCCGATGGAGCCCCTTACAAGGGTTCTCCCGACGCGCCGCTAAAGGTAGTGCTATATTCAGACTTCCTGTGCAGCCACTGCGCCGACCTGGCTGACAGCCTGGAGGCATTGGCCCCCGATTACATCACACCTGGCAAAGTGCAGGTTATCTTTCATAATTATGCCTTCCTGACGCCCGAGTCCGTCCAGGCTGCTATGGCCGCCGAGTGCGCGCTAAACCAGGGAGCTGACAAATTTTGGAAATACCATAACTTGTTGTATGGTAGTCAAAGAAATGGGCTATCCGCCTACACCGATTCGGCTCTTAAAGACTACGCGCGTGAGATAGGGCTGGACGAGGAGACCTTCAATACCTGTCTGGACAGCGGCGCGACCCGGGCTGCCGTCCAGGCCGATACGGACAGAGGTGTGAGCGAAGGGGTAGAGGCCACCCCCACTTGGTTCCTGAACGGCGAAATGATTCCCGGTGCTGTTCCTTTGCCCACCCTGCGGTCCATTTTTGACCAGGCGTTGGCGCAGCAGTGAGCGCCGGAATGCCGGCTTGTGTAAGGTGAAAGCCGGCGATCTGGCCGCTAAAAATGTTGGAGTGGTGACGTAATGAGTGATGCCGTGCGGGCTGCAAGAGACCAGAGTCAGGTGGCATTCCAGCGCAGTTGGCGTTATTGGCTGATGTACGTGTTGGCTTTGGCTGGTATCGCCATTTCCAGTTATCTTGCCTGGTCTCATCTCAATAGCCAGGAGATCGCCTGCGGACAGAGCCAGGGATGCAGTATCGTCGACCAAAGTAAATATGCTGAAATCATTATCGGCAATATCCCAATCTCCGTCCTGGGTCTCCTGTCCTATCTGGCCATTTTTGTTTTGCTGATACTACGAGGACACGTGCAGCCAAAGTGGGATCTTTATGTCCCCCTGGCCGTTTTTGGCATATCGTTATCGGGTGTGCTATTCTCCGCCTATCTCACCTACATGGAACTATTCGTCATTCTTGGTGTATGTAAATGGTGTGTTAGTTCTGCTGTCGTTATGACAGCTATCTTTGCTCTGTCTATCTTTGAGTTGAGGGCCATAGCTGACTGAAGCGGATAACCTTCTCTGCCAGACGACACTAAACAGGGGGAAGAGAATGACAAGAATCGTTTGTCGGGCAAGTGACTGCATCTATTGGGATGAGGGAGTCTGCTCCTCCGAGGAGATCACCTATGACCCCGAGAACGGATGCCTGACCTACGAAGGCATTGAAGATGCCTTGCTGGAAGATGATGAAGAATGGGAAGACGAGGAGCTATTGGACGACGAGTCCCTCGATTGGGACGATGAAGAGGAAGAACTCCTGGAAGAGGAAGAAGACGAGGAGTGGGACGCTTGATGGTCATGGGCAACCGTAGC
>CAZHBM010000303.1:0-3012 GCA_964529945.1 uncultured Anaerolineales bacterium
CGAAAACCGAAAGTCACTCAGCTTCTGCTTCCATCTCACGTTCGCGCAAGATTGTTTTCAAACGCGCTACGTCACGTCTAAGCGCCTGCAGCCGGTTGTGGTTCTCCAGCTGCCCGATGGTCACCTGAAAACGCAGGTTAAACAACTCCTCCTGCGTGTCACGCAGTCTCGCCTCGATCTCGCCGGTTGCCAGAGCACGGATGTCATGTGCTTGCATTATTTCAGCCCTCCATGCCACCAGATCGTGAAACGAACTGGGTCTTGATCGGCAGCTTGTGCGCCGCCAAGCGCATCGCCTCGCGAGCTGCCTCTTCCGGCACACCGCTGATCTCAAAAATAATGTGACCGGGTTTGACCACCGCTACCCAGTGATCAACCGTTCCTTTACCGCTACCCATTCGGGTTTCCGCCGGTTTTGCTGTTACCGGCTTGTCGGGAAAGACACGGATCCAAACCTTACCGCCGCGGCGCACGTGGCGTACGATGGCACGGCGTGCCGCCTCGATCTGCCGGCTGGTCATCCAGCACGGTTCAAGCGACTGCAACCCATACTCACCAAAGGCAATCTCTGCCCCTCGTGTCGCTCTGCCCCTCATGCGGCCGCGCATCTGCTTGCGGTATTTAACACGCTTTGGCATCAACATCGTGAATAATCTCCTAAACTAGTAAGCCAGCGCCGCCTGTTCGTCGTGCTCGGGCAAAATCTCGCCCTTGTAGACCCAGACTTTGACGCCAATGCGGCCAAAAGTGGTCAGCGCCTCAGCTCGGGCATAGTTAATATCGGCACGCAGGGTATGTCGGGGAACACGCCCCTCACGCTGGGTTTCAGTTCGAGCCATTTCGGCATTGGCTAAGCGCCCGGAACAGGTGATCATAATACCTTCCGCCCCGGCACGCATCGCACGCCGCACGGCCTGCTTCATCGCCCGCTTATGCGAAATACGCCGCTCAATCTGTTGCGCGATGCTCTCTGCAATCAGATAAGCATCAGTGTCCGGATTTTCCACTTCTTGAACATCCACGTGGACTTTCTTCCCGGTCAAGTCTTCCAACTTCTTGCGCAACTGATTGACATTGGCGCCCTTGCGGCCGATGATAATACCCGGCTTGGCGGTAAAAATGCGCACTGACAACTGCTTGGCAGCCGGTAGACGCTCGATCTCCACTTCCGAGACGCTCGCCCGCTCGTTCTGGCTCCAAACCAACTTACGCACTGCCAGGTCTTCTTCCAACAAGTCCGAATACTCGGCGTTTTCCGCGTACCAATGCGCTCGATGTTTCTTTATGATCCCCAGTCGAAGTCCTAAAGGATGTGCTTTACGCCCCAAAGCAAGCCTCCTACGTTCTTACTTGTGCCGGACCCCGCCATTTGCGGTGTCCCATTTTCTGCGGCCGCAACACGCTCCACCATCTGGTGTGCACTCAGCCTACTCAGTACTCTCCCGCTCTTCCAAAACCACACGTATATGGGAAGTTCGTCGACGGATCGGTTTGAACCGCCCGCGAGCTCCAAATCGGCGCCACGGTCGCGTTGGCCCGGGATTGGCCACAATCTCGGCAATCACCAGGTCTTCCGCCGCCAGGCCGTAATTCTCTTCTGCGTTAGCAATGGCGCTCTTAATCGTCTTCGCAACCGGGTCCGCCGCCGCATGCGGCATCAACCGCAGCATCTGCAATGCCTTCTGGGCAGGCATTCCCCGCACTGCATCCACTACTCGCCGTGCCTTGATTGGCGAGCCGGGAATGTATTTGCTCTCTGCTCGTATCTGAAATTGTAAGCCAGCCATGTGTCCAAAACCCCTTATCGATCCGGCTAACTGCGGACCTTGCTGCCTCTCTCCCTTGCCGCGTGCCCGCGGAAGAAACGAGTCGGCGCAAACTCACCCAACTTGTGATTGACCATACTCTCCTGCACATAGATAGGTACATGCTGCCGACCATTGTGGACAGCAATCGTATGGCCTACCATCTCAGGCGAAACCGTACAATCACGCGCCCAGGTTTTCAGAACGCGCTTCTCGCCCGAGGCGTTCATCGCCTGGATCTTCTTCAAAAGCTTCGGGTCGACCCACGGCCCTTTCTTAGCAGATCTTGTCACGGCTTACCTCCGCTTCTTCCCACGTCTACGCACAATATACTTGTTCGAAAGCTTGTTGCGACGGGTCTTGTAGCCCAATGCCGGCTTACCCCACGGGGTCTTAGGTCCAGGCATACCCACTGGCGCCCGGCCTTCACCACCACCATGAGGGTGAGAACTGGGATCCATCGCCGACCCACGCACGCTTGGGCGCTTACCCAACCACCGGTTACGGCCGGCTTTGCCCAACGTCACGTGTGAGTGATCGGCGTTACCCACCTGCCCAATCGTTGCCAGGCACTGCTGGCTGATACGGCGCACCTCACCGCTTGGCAGGCGCACCTGGGCATAGGGGCCCTCTTTGGCCAACAACTGGGCTGACGTTCCCGCCGACCGCACCAGTTGGCCGCCTCGCCCCGGCTGGAGCTCGATATTGTGCACCATTGTACCCAGCGGAATACGATGAACCGGCAGCGCATTACCCACCCGCACCTCGGCATCAGGCCCCGACATAACCGCGTCGCCGACCATCAGCTCCAGCGGGGCTACGATGTAACGCTTCTCCCCGTCCTCGTATACCAACAAGGCGATCCGCGCCGAACGATTCGGATCGTACTCGATCGACTCCACGCGAGCCGGAATACCAAACTTGTCCCGCTTGAAATCAATCACTCGATAGCGACGCTTGTGACCGCCACCACGTCGCCGTACTGTAATTTTGCCCCGGAAGTTGCGGCCTGCACGCTTCTTAAGAGGTAGCAACAGACTCCGCTCGGGAGTCGCCCGCGTCACCTCTTCGAAGGTTGAGACTGTCATCCCTCGCCGACCCGGGGAAGTCGGCTTGTAATTCTTGATAGGCATAGTTGCCGCTCCGTTTATCGCCTATAACCCGAGATTAATAAATTCTAAACACCTTCAAAGATTTCGATACGCTG
>CAZHBM010000303.1:3022-5155 GCA_964529945.1 uncultured Anaerolineales bacterium
GCGCAACCGTCACAATCGCCTTCTTCCAGGCAGAACTGCGCTTGACCTGTTTCCGTCCCCAGCGCCCATACTTCGGCGCCACATTCAGGACACGAACCTTTACCACATCAACCTTAAAAATCTCCTCCACAGCCTGACGAATTTGTGTTTTGTTAGACCGCCGGTCCACCTGAAACACGTACTGGTTCACCTCGGCTGCGAGGGTGCTCTTCTCGGTATTCAATGGGCGCCTGATTATTTGGTACGCATTCAATTCTGGCATATTAGCACCTCACCCAAGAATATCTTCCACCACGGCCAATGCACCCTGAGGCAAAATCAGGTAATCATATTGCAGCAGATCCCGCACATTCAGGTATCCGGCTCGCAGCATCTTAACGTTCGTCAGGTTACTGGCGGAACGCTCCACCGTCTCATCCAGCTCGGGAAGCAAGACCATCGCCGTTCCTTCCACACCCAGTGCTTTCAACGCATCTGTCATAAACCGGGTCTTCGGCTGGTCGAACTCGATCTTGTCGATCACAATCACTCGTTCTTCGGCTGCCTTGGTCGACAACGCCGACCGGACCGCCAGGTGCCGCATCTTGCGTGGCATCTTCTGGCCGTAGTCACGTGGCTTCGGCCCGTGAGCAACGCCACCACCTACAAAAATGGGGGCGTTACGGCTGCCGTGCCGAGCTCTGCCGGTGCCTTTTTGACGGTACCACTTGGATTTGACGCGAGACACTTCACCTCGCGATTTCGCCTTGTGCGTACCCAACCGGCCGTTCGCCAACTGTCGCACCAAAGCCTGATGCATCACCGACACATTGGGTTCAATACCAAAAATGTCATCACGCAATTCGGCTTGACCGACTTCATCACCCGCGATATTCTTAACTACCACTTGCATAGCCTAACTCCGCCTACCCGAGACTTGAGTTTTACGCCCTTCGCGGATGATCACAAGGCCGTTGCGTGCTCCCGGCACGGTGCCTTTCACCGCCATCAGGTTACGCTCAGGGTCCACCAATACGACTTCCAGATTCTGAGAGGTTACCTGCTCGTCGCCCATGCGCCCGGCCATCCGTACGCCTTTAAACACACGGCCCGGCGTAGAACCGGCGCTAATCGCGCCTGGAGCTCGCCAGCGATCCGATTGACCGTGAGTCTTCGGGCCGCCAGCAAAGCCGTGTCGCTTGACCACGCCGGCAAACCCACGTCCCTTGGAGACACCCACAACGTCCACCCGATTACCGACCTCGAAGACGCCCACATCGATCTTCTGGCCTTCTTTCAGGTCCGAGTGATCTACCACCCGAAACTCACGCAAGTAGCGTAAGGCCGGCGCGTTCACCCGCTTGAGATGTCCTGCCTGAGGCTTGGTCAGTCGCCCCGGCTTGATTTCCTCAAAGCCGAGCTGCACCGCGGTGTAGCCATCTCTCTCAATCGTCTTTTTCTGCGTTACATAGCACGGCCCGGCTTGAATGACGGTCACGGGGATCACTTCCCCTCGATCGTCAAATATCTGGCTCATGCCAAGTTTCTTACCCAGGATTCCTTTCATCACCATCTCTTAGGGAGTGGGGACTGTCAGTTGTCTAATCGCGCAACTACATCATCCCCGGAACCCGTTCCCCCTTTCCAGTTCTTTTTCCGAGAGCAGCAGCAGAAAAAACTCCTCTGTGCCCGCCGGATTGGTTTATTTGATTTCCACGTCCACACCGGCAGGCAAGTTCAGCCGCACCAAGGCATCGATAGTCTTGGAGCTGGGCTCGACCACGTCAATGAGGCGTTTATGAGTACGAATCTCGAACTGTTCACGAGAATCTTTGTCAATAAACGGAGAGCGGATCACGGTGAATCGCTCGATTCGGGTTGGCAAAGGCACAGGACCAACTACCATAGCCCCCGTTCGCTCAGCCGTGTCCACTATCTGTCGCACTGACTGATCCAGTACCCGATGATCGTATGCCTTCAGGCGAATGCGTATTTTCTGTTTGGCCATACCCCTAACCTTCCGCCAGTTAGCTGCTCGTATTTCTTGCCGGCCGCAAGGCGGGAAATCTGTTCTGCCCCACCTCATCCAGCCGTTCTACTATTCTATTATCTTGGTGATGACACCTGCACCGACGGTGCGCCCACCTTCGCGAA
>CAZHBM010000304.1:0-5152 GCA_964529945.1 uncultured Anaerolineales bacterium
CCAGGTCGATAAGTCGCGTGCCGGACAGAAGAGCGGGGCCGGACTTGGCCTGGCCATTGCTTCCGAAATCGCCCGGGCCCATGGGGGCGACCTGCAGGTGAAGAGCACGCCGGGTGAGGGAACGACGTTCGCCGTACTGCTGCCCCGGGAGAAACCTGCCTAATGACTGAATCCCGCCATACCCTTGCCCGAACCGGTACCCGCCGACTGCTGGCCCGCCTTGGCCTGGCATTGGTAGTGCTTGTCGCTATCGCCGTTTTCCTTGAATTGGCCGGTGATGTCTGGCTGAAAGAAGGCTTTGCCTGGGATGCACCTTTGATGTTGGCGCTGCACCGCTTGAGTCGTCCCTGGCTGGATTTGGTGTTCCGGGTGATTACGACTACCGCCGGGCCTTACATCTCACTGCCCGTTGCGGTATTGGCGGCACTCCTTTGGTACACGAAAAACCGGCGGGCGGCTGTTTTGATCGCCGCCTCCTCCGCCGGTGCTTTCCTGATGGGTGCTCAACTCAAGGCACTGTTCGCCCGTCCTCGCCCTACTGTGTTTCCCCCGCTGGTTCTGGAGACCAGCTACAGCTTTCCCAGCGGCCATACGCTGTCAGCCGTCGCCTTTTACGGCTTGTTGGCTATTCTGTTGTGGACCCACCGCCGCCGGGTATGGGCTGTTCTTGTTGGTCTGTGGCCGTTAATAGTGGCAGTAAGCCGGGTGTATCTTGGCGTTCACTACCCCAGCGACGTCCTGGCGTCCCTAACCATCGGGATTGTTTGGCTGGCTGCCATTGCGTTGATTGGGCTCAATAGCCGTGACAACCTGCCCGCCTGACAATTCCGCCGCCTTCGCGCGCACCCTCACAGCTTTTCACATCATCTTAGCCGATTATTAGAAGACTCTTAGACTACCTTCATTCGCCTCTTAATCTACTCGACTATCATGCGATTAACACGTTAACGTGCAAAACATACTTATTGGATATGGAGGTAAACACTATGCGAGTCAACAGACGAACGGTTAGCATTTTGGCTTTGATAGGACTATCGATCGGCAGCTTAGGAACGGGCATCGCCCTTACCAACAGGCCGCAGATCGCCGCTGCTGCACCAGTTGTCCAACAGGCCCAGCCAACGGAGGAATCGGCCTCCGAAGACGGAGATACGCTCCAGGAGCCTGCTTACACCGGTAGCATTGCGGTGGACCAAGCCGCCCAAGACGGTCTGGCAGAATCAGAGGAAGCTGCGGCCCTGCAGAGTCAAGCCGGCATCACAGCCGAACAGGCGCAATCAGCCGCCGAGGCGGCCAATCCCGGAACCCGAGCCATCAAGACGGAGCTCGACAACGAAAATGGCTACCTGGTATACAGTGTCGAACTTGATAGCGGTAGCGACGCCAAGGTCGACGCCGGGACCGGTGCGGTCCTGCAGGTCGAGACAGCCGGCTCCGAAAACAAGCAGGTGAGCGACAGTGACACGGTCGAAGAAGAAGTTTACGATCCCAACGAGAGTGGCAAAGACGAGGCCAACGACGGTGAAGCTGCAGAACCTGCTGAAGCTACCGATCAGGCGGCGCCTGCAGCCAAATAGGAAGCTACCACAACACTTCACGAACAATCAACAACTGGGGGAGGCCGTTCGGCCTCCCCCAGCCTTTATGACATACCTTTTCGAACAGAATTCAGCGTTTCCCAGCGTTACGTAACCGGAGAACACCTTTTTCTCGAGCCGTCCTTATGCTCCGTCGCGAGCCATCAAGGCGGCCCCCAGGGCGCCCACGATTTGAGGTTCCTCGGGCACAATCAACGACTGCCCCAACACCTCTTCCAGCGCGCGGACCACGCCCACATTCTTGGCCACCCCTCCGGCGAAAGCCACCGGCGGTTCCACGCCGACGCGGTTGGCCATTGCCCCCACCCGGCGGGCTATCGAACGGCAGATGCCGGCCACAATCTCCTCGCGTGGCACGCCGTCGGCGACCAGGGTGATGACCTCCGATTCGGCAAACACGGCGCAGGTGCTTGAGATGTCGGCCGCCCGCCCCGCCCGCAAAGCACAGACGCCTAATTCGTCCAATTCCAGCTTTAGTGCCCGGGCCATTACTTCCAGGAAACGCCCGGTACCGGCGGCACATTTGTCATTCATGACAAAGTCAAGTGGCTTGCCGTTGGGTCCAATGGCTACGGCTTTTGAGTCTTGGCCGCCAATGTCGATGACCGTCTGCACCTCGGGCGACAGGTGATGTATGCCGCGGGCGTAACAGGAAATCTCCGTCACCTGCTGGTCGGCGAAGTCAACCGATACCCTTCCATAACCGGTGGCCACCACACGCCCCACATCCTCGCGCTTCAGCCCCAATTCATCCAGTACCGCCTGCAATGCCTGCCCTGCCGCCAACCGGCTGTTGTAGCCCGTATCCACGACCGAGTAAGCCAGTATCTTTTCGTTCTCCAACACCAGGGCTTCGCCCGAAGTCGATCCAATGTCAATCCCTACTGCGTACATTTGGTTTCTGCCTCCAGGTTGTACAAAAAAGAAGATTGCGCATGTTGCCAATGGTGCGAAAATCGTGTGTCGCTTGCTTCGTCATCAGACGGCCCCAGTCACAAGGACCCTTATGCCAGCATCTCCACGAAGGCTTCAATTCTGGTCCGCAGCGGCCCCATTTGCAGGTTGGTGGGATCGATACAATCCCCATCCAGAACGAGCAACGGTACGCCGGCGCGACGTAGGTGGCGGCGCACGATCTCCACCCCACCGGACGATTGCCGGCAGCCCCAGTGGCTGAAGTGAATGGCCCCGGAGCAGTTGTAGCGTGAAACCTGACTCTCGGCCAGTTTGATGCGCTGTTCGATAGGCCCGTTGAAATACAGCGATATCACCTTCCGCGCCAGCGAGCGTAATGGATCGGCTTCATCCAGCCGGTCCCACCATACCGTACTGATCTCCTCGAAGGCCAACACCACCCCCAGGTCGTCTTCCAGATGAGTCAATAATTCCGTCGGGAAATAGGGCATCACGTACATCCAGTACAGGCGCACCTTCTGGTTGGCCTGTTCCACCTGCCCATTGGCCTGCAGGGAACGTGCGTAGTTCTCCAATGTGGCATAGTAGGTCACGCCGGCAGGATTTCCAAAGATTGCGGTAATCATGCCCAATTGGTCGCGCATGTCGGAGCCACGCAGAGGCGCAGGAACAGCCTCACGTAACGCCGCCACGTTCAACGCCAGCTCGCGAGCCTGGTTAGACAAGCGCAACGCCTGGCGCAATCGTTCCGGGTCGTATCGGATGCCCAATTGCGCCGTCAGTCGATCAACAAGTTCCTTCAACTGGTGAGCCAGGTAATCCACACTGGCCTCATCGGCCTGTTGTGGCACGTCCAGAAAATAGAATGGGTGTTTTGACTGGTGGGCGAAGCCGGCCAGCATCTGACCAGCCAGATCGCACACGTTGGAGGTAGACACGTAGGCATCGGCTCTCGGATACAGGCCGGCGGCCCGCAAGCCGGCGGCGCTGCGGTGCACCGTGCACAAATCGATGGCGTAACCTAGCATGTCGGCCTGTTTCAACGACACGGGCGTCAGGCCCAGCGAAGCCGCCAGGCCGGCGACGGTTTCGGGGTAAAAGGGTACCACTCCCAGCCCCCACATCAATTCACTGGGCACAAAAATATTTGTCCATACCACAGGTGTCGACCGGCCGGCATAGGCCGACTGCAATATCTGGAGAAAGAAGTCAGCCGACACTTTCTGGTGCGGCTTATAGGGCACTCCAGCCGCCAGGTAAGCCCGAGCCAGACGCAACCCGAGGCGGGACCGCAGCAAACGCCGCAGAAAGCCCACTTGGATTCCTTCCATAGAAGACCGCAAGTTGGCGGAAAGGCGGCTCATACCAGGCTACTCCTTCTCACGATCGGATTGCGACCGGACCACGCTATACATTGCCCACCATTTCAAGAAACGCTTCGACACGCGTGCGGTGTTGCCCACTCAACGCTTGATCCTCCAATTCCAACAGCAGCACGGGCACTCCCATTTCTTTGAAATACGCCTGGAGGACCGGAAATTCGGCCAGGTACAGGTCGCAGAACTTGTTGTAGGCGCAAATGGCAGCCTTGATCCGCCGTTCGTCGACCAGTCTCGAGAGGTAGTCGAATCGCGTATGCAGGTCACGCATCCTGGGGGCCGGCGGGCGCCCCAGGTAGGCACGTGCCACTCCCTCCAACAGTGCGTCCACTGTTTCGCCTGCCACGGGGACTGCTGTCACCGGCTCGCGCTCGTCAATGTCCGAGTCCTCGGCCGCCACGCGCCAGCCGTGTCCTTCAACCAAGCGGACCAGGCCCGGAGGCGGGGCCAACTCGCCCAGCAACATCAGCCGCTGCTCGTCGTCGCCCTGGTCCACCGGTGACGAGTCCAATCTGGGATCGTCCCCCCCATCCGTTGGGTTCAGCATTTGGTTCAGCTGGTCGTTGAACGCCAGCGGGTCCTGAGAGAGGGCGGATTGCCGCTGGCGGCGGTAGGCCGGGGTGCTCAAGGCTCCCCGAATCCACCGGGTTTTGAGCTCGTTCACCAACCGCCGCTGGTGGTTGAACAGTGTGATCGCGTCGAGCAGGCTTTCGCGTGTCATCGCCCGCCCCGTATGGGCTCCGAGGGTGGCTGCCAACTGTTTCAAGATGGTTACGTAACGGGTTACCGCATGGTCGCTCGCAGCCCGCGGCACCTCGACGTAGCTCCATACCGGCACAGATACCTGTGCCAGCCAGACGTCGTGCAGCCGGCGCACCGAATCGTCTTCGTCAGAGAAGATTACGGCGTCCAGTCTTTCGACTTGATCCTCCAAAAAGCTAGCCAGGATCAGTTTCGTCTGGGAACAGAAATTCCGCGGCAGAAAAGTCTCAGCCGCCGTCGGTTTACTGGCCGACGGGAACACCCGCACCGGAACCAATCCCGACGCATAGACCACTTCACGCGGTACCTGATTGCCAAAAAGACCAATCCTGGCCCGCTCCCGGTTCCCGTCTCTCATGCGTTTCCTTTCCGAAGCTCCACCCAGGGTTGGAGCATAATATACCGACTTCGCCGTTTAGCTGCAACACTCGCAGCAAACGATGGTTTCGGCAACCGGCGACTGCGGGTGCCCTGAAACACGCCCGTGTGGATGCGTGG
>CAZHBM010000305.1:0-5137 GCA_964529945.1 uncultured Anaerolineales bacterium
ACCTTCTTGAAAATCATAGGTTGGGGATGATCGTATACGGTGAAGCTCTCGTCGGCCGACTGGTCGTTGAACACCAGTGGCCCCAGGCGTGGCGGGGTCGAGACCGTGTACACCAACTCATAACCCAGTTGTCCATCGAAGAGCTCATCGTAGAAGGCTGTGCTCATCGGGTACCGTTCGGGCAGCCGGGGAATCGTCCGCCACAGGCGGTTAGAGGCCAGGACCAGGTAATCGCAACCCTTCAAGGTATCGCGTATGGTCTCGAATTTCTGGCGCGTATCCTCCTCGTACATTGGGAGCAGCGGTTGGCGATAATTGTGCGCACCGGGATTCATCCCCGGTTCGGGCCAGGAGCGGGGCAAGCCCTCGTCCCAATGTTCTCCAGCAATGCACGAGCCATTGGGCACGTTCTGGTATATCCATTTGGAGGCCGTCACCCAGGTATGTTCGGTGCCATACACGCCGTTGACAAAGGCCACCGCCCACACCACCGTCGCCGCCAGCACGCCCGTAATAATCACGTAACGCACCGGCTCCAATCTTCCCAGGCTGCGCTTCCGCCAACCGTGCAGTGCCAATCCGGCCCCAAAAAGCACGAAAAATGGCACAACCGGCACCATGTAGCGCATGAACTTGGCTAAGAACAGGCCGGTCGGGCCAAAGTAGACGATTATCCAGGCCAGGATCACCCACTCGCCCAAACTGGCCCGCTTGCGGATAGCCCGCCAGATCACCCATCCCAGGCCGGCCAATGCCAGGATGCCCAGCGGCACCCCCATGCCCCACAAGATCTGCTCCTTCAGAAAATACAGGTAGGGAACCGTGCCGCGATACTGGCGGGTGAAGGGCAGGTCCGCGATCCCGCGCACCATGCTGCCCTGCTCGACCACCACCGCCTGCCAAAAATTGTGGAAATCCAGGAACACAAAGGGGGAGGTGACGGCAAATACCAGCAATGAGACGCCGCCGGCCAGGATCAGGTTGGTCAGTAGTTTCTCTCGGTCCGGCTCCTGTTCCGGTGTCCGCAGGCGGCGATAAGCGATCATCGTGGCCACGGCCGGCGCCACGACGATCGGCAGCGCACTGTACTTTGAGGACACGGCCAGGCCGATGCCCAGGCCGGTCAGCACCGCCGCGCCCGGACTGCGTTTATCGGCCATCCGGATGGCACCATAGACGGCCAGCAACGTGAAAGTCGTCGAAACCGGGTCAACCGCGAAGAAGTGGGCCAACTGGATTTGAAGCACCGTGAACGCCGACAAGGCAGCCGCCAGCAGGCCCGCCCAAGTGCCATAGATCCTCCGGCCAATCAAAAACAAGAGATAGACGGACAGGAGGTCGCTGAGGGCCACCAATATTCTTCCCAAATAAGCGTAACCGGTTGGCGTGCGGACCGTCCGAGTGAATTCCACGACGCCGGGCGGCAAATTGAGCGACTCGACCACCGGGGTGGCTTGGTGGACCAGTTCGGCCGTGAGTACCACCGTGTACAGCGGGAAGTGCCCGTAGGTGTAACTGCGTCGCTGCTGGTTGGTGGTGTCCCAAAAAGGGTTGAGCGGTGACAGTCGAGGATTGAGCGCGTCGGCCAGGCTCATGCCGGCCGGCCAGCGGATGGTGGGGGCGTAAAACGCCACCGTCGAACGTTCATCCGGGTGGGGCATGGTGCCGTCGTCCCAGGCCACGTTGTAGAGACGAAGCGCGGCGCCACACAGCAATATCAGTCCCAGCAGAAGGATTTGGACCCACGTCAGGTTTTTGGGCTTGTGCAGCGTATGCTGTTCAGGCGAAGCTAGAATGGGTTCTTGGGACTGCATAAACCACTCGTTCTTGGCAAAATGAGGCATCTCTCAAAAACGGGAGATGCCGGGCGTGGACAAGGCAAAATACGCGATCCATCTTCGGGTCTCGTCCACCCTCCCACCGGCGGGTGTGTCCCAATTTCTTGGTGGAAGACCATATGAGCCGGTGGCCGGTTCTATCTCTTCTTAATTTTTTGTGGGTGGAAGGCCTTCGACCCACAAAAACTAAAAACTGCCTGATTCTACACACCTCTTAATACATGAAGTGAGCAGTCTCTCACCAGTCTGCTTGGCGGCCAAGCGTTGGCTCGGTCCAATTCCTCCAACAAAAAATGCGGGACAGACCCCCACCGACCGGTCAGCGCCGCCCTTGCATCACAGCTTGACATAGCGCCCAACCGAGCCGTCAGAATATTGTAACACCGGCGGTTTCGGCAGGCAAAGATATTCCACAACTTTTTTCGCCGCTCCCCAAACGCGGCCAGCGGTTGGTATTGATCAGTGGCCGGGCTTGACCCATCTGGATACCGCCTCCGCCACCAGGAGTCCCGCGAGCGCCCCGGCAGTGTCAATCATCACGTCGACCGGCGACGAATTGCGCCCGGGGATGAAACTCTGGTGAAATTCATCCGATATGGCGTAACAAACGGTCACCAGTAAGGCCGCCGCGCCAACCTGTGCCGGCCGGCGACCGGCCGGCGACCGGCTGTCACCGGCCCCGCCTCCAATCACGGCCGCCCGGCCACGCCCAAATGCCCGGCGCAATAGCACGGCCAACACGCCGTAGCCCAAGAAATGACCACTTTTCTTCAATAATAGGTCCAACAACGGCTGTGGCGGTCCGGGGATGTGAGGTTGAGCCGACAGGAAAAAGATGGCCGCCATCCACGCCACAGGCGGCAGCCACAGCCAGGCGGCCCGCCGTAACAGAGGCTGTTGCCGACCTGATGATTTACGCCTCATCGATAGGCCTGTTCAAGTTCTGAGGCCAACTGGTCCCAGGCAAAATGTTGGCCAACCCGCAGGCTGGCTCCCCGGCCCAGGCGCTCGGCCAATGCCGCATCTTGCAGCAGGCTGACAGCCGCCCTGGCCATCGCGTGATCGTCCTCAGCCGCCACCAAGATCCCCGACTGGCCATTAACAATATATTCTTTGTTCTGACCGACTGCGTCGGCGACGACAGCAACGCCGGAAGCCATAAGATCGACCAGCTTGACGGAGCATTTTGTTCGATTGATCAAAGTGTCATCGTAGGGAAAGATGGCCAGGTTGGCGGCGGCGAAATGGTCCGGCAACTGTTGCACCGGTACCCAACCGGCGAACACGGTCTGATGGCTCAACCCGGCATCGGTGACCATCTCGTCCAGTTCCACCTCTTCTCCGTGCAGACCCTCTCCCAGCACCAGTAGTTTGACGTCGGGCACGCTGGTCGCCACCAGGCGCAGAATCGTCACCACCCGCTCCAGCCGGAACTCGATGAACCGGCTGTACAGCAACATAACCGGGGAATCGGACAATTCCCACAACATGCGCACCGCCTCGGGCTTGGGCACGTGACCGGGCATAACCTGTAGGGTGCTTCCATTGGGCACATAGACAATGGACGCCGGATCGACTCCCTCCGCCGACACCAGGCTTTCCAGCGCCCGGCTGGCAACCACCACACGATCGGCGTGTTTCAAACCCCAGCGCTCCTGCCACGAAAAGAAGCGGCGCTCTGCCCAACTGTAGAGATCGCCGTCATTCCAAGCGCGTTCCCAGTCGTCTTCGTCGACGACAATACGCAGGCCGCCGGCGACCAGCTTGAGTCGTCGCGCCCACCATAGCCAGAAATGGACCAGCCCGCTGTACGCCTTGGGCTTGAAACAATGGACGACATCCGGATGAAACTGCAGTGCACGGCGCACCAAACGGACCGTCACCAGAAAATGGAACAGAAGAGGCAGGCGCACGGGCAACCTGACATTAATGATCTTGACCCCTTCTTCCACCCATTCGACGCCGCTGTTTTCCGGATTGTCCCAGGGTGGAATCAGCATCGAGACGTGGTGACCGGCCGCCGCCAGCGCCTTGGCCAGAGGCAAAGCGCGCACCTTCATCGTCCCTTTGGGATACAGACCAAACGGTCCCACCATCACAATATTCACAATCGACCAACCTCTTCGCAGGTTCGCAGAACATACAAAAGGGGAATCGGCGACTGTCGTCCCGACTCCCCTCGATACTGCTCGACAGTACCAACCAACAACAGGGGTTGGCTAAGGGTTGCGCTGCTCTTCGAGATCGAACTCCCAATAACCGGGACCCTCAGTGAAGAAACGTGCATTCATTTGAGCATCGGCTGAATACTCGAGAGGCAGATCCTCTTGCGCATAAATCGCACCCTCTATGGGGCACGCTCCAATACACGCGCCACAATCGATACACTCGTTCGGATCGATGTAGAAGTATTTACCCCACTCGGAATCATCTTTCGGTCCCGGCGCGATACAGTCGACAGGGCAAACCTCCACACAGTCACCTTTGCGATCACACAATCTTGTTATTACGTGCGGCATCCAGTTACCTCCTTAGTGCAAGCAATATCTGGTGGTCAAATTCACAACAGTCAAAGCGCCTGGAACAGCTACCAATCATCTCGTCCGGGTCACGCCAACATTTTACTACAGTTTTAGGCGGCTGACAAGCAATTTTGAGGATCGGGCGCGTCCAATTTTCCTGCTAGGTGGCCAGAAGAGTCGGCAGCCGGTACTATCTGTTCCTTGAAACATTATGTAAAATATCTCTCACAAACTCACGTCGCACGCAAGCCTTGGCTCGGTCGTATTTCTCCTGACGAAATTTGCGATGCGCCCTGGTCACCTGTCGTCGGTTTACAGACTTTTTACAGGCCGTATACACTTGTATAATGGTGGCGTGCTATCCTGTGTGTGTCGTTTCAAAAACACGCTGGATAGTCCACGGAGGGCAGATTGTGAAAACAAAAGAGACAGCACGCCGCATCGCACCGGTTTTGGTCGGCATTCTGCTGGCTACCCTGTTGACCTTGGGTACCGTTTTGCACGGTCAGCCGGCCGTGGCACAGGCCGCGCCGGCGGTCTCCGGACAGGACAGCTTCGCTTCGGACACAACTGGGGCGGCCGGGGACTCGGAGAGCGAAACACGACGGGACGAATTGGCCAGGTGGCGCCTGGAACACGCACTCAGGCAACGACGTTTGCTGCTCGCCATCCAAGAAGACCGGCTGGTCATGGCTCGCCAGACGATCACCGGGGTCAAGGAGCTGATTGATGAGCGCCAGGCCCAGGGCCAAGATACCTCCCAGTTGGAGACTGCCC
>CAZHBM010000306.1:0-5123 GCA_964529945.1 uncultured Anaerolineales bacterium
CGTTGCCGTCATATGCTTTCTTCCACGCATTGTAATCTTTCACATGATGATGAACGAGAATGTGAGCCATTTCTAAATCTCCTTTACCAAATAAACACCACCACACCACACTTGAACTCTGTTTTCGGATACCAATCTCTTATCTATCCATCTATATTGTACAACGAAACGGGGAAAACGTAAGACAAAACATTACTCAAATGTCTACAAAAATTTACCTAGACAAAAAATTCAGTGGGTCACGACTGCGTCGGGGATGATTATGTTGCGAGGAAACTGAGGTGCCAATCGACCAATCGGCCAAAGAGCATTGGATGGAGAGCGGTTCTACGATTCGATGCGCGACCGGTTGGTGGCTGCGCTCTGGGCCGGGGGCGTCGTGGCTGCTATTCGCGCTGCAGAAACCTGCTAAGCTTCGTCCTGATCGGGTTCCAGCGATGCCCATCCCCGCCGCAGGGCAAAGAGTGCGGCCTGGGTGCGGTTGTTGACGTGGAGTTTCTGGAAAATGAAACGCAAGCGATTGGAGACTGTCTGCTCGGACAAACCAAGTTGATCGGCGATTTGCCGGTTGCCCATTCCTTCGGCCACCGATTCAAGGACCGCCATTTCACCATTTGTGAGCTCTTCGACCGTGCCTACGTCTGCTTCTGTTTCGCTAAGGCGGCGAAACTCGTCGAGAACTTTGGCTGCCGTTATCGAGTCCACAAGTGCTTCGCCCCGGTAAACGGCGCGAACTGCATCGAGAACGACTTGGGCGTCGACATTCTTCAAGAGGTAGCCGCTGGCCCCGGCCTTGATGGCGTCAAAAATGCAATGTTCTTGCTGATAGATCGTCAGGGCGACAATACGCGTTTCTGGCAGTTCATGTTTGATCTGTTTGATGGCCTGAATGCCGTTGAGAACGGGCATATTCAGATCCATAAGTATGACATCCGGTCTGGTTTCCTTGGCCAGACGTAGCGCTTCTTGGCCATTCTCTGCCTCGCCGACGACGTCGAACCCGCCCGTTATCTTACATATCTGGCTCAAACCCTGTCGAAAAAGCTTGTGATCGTCAGCCAGAAGCACTTTGATGGGAGCCATCCCCTACCTCCGAAGATGAATCGCGTGGAAATCTGACCTGTAATTTGGTTCCCTGACCGGGCCGGCTGGTGATCGACAATCTTCCGCGCGCCTTCCGGACTCGTTCCCGCATTTGTTTCAGCCCGAGGTGCCCGGCACGGGCAGCGGAGTCTAGACTGGAATCCTCGAACCCACGACCATTGTCGGCGATATCCAACACGATGACGTCAGTGTGGGACAAATCAAAGGATAGCTGGACCCGGTGCGCCTGGGCGTGCTTGGCAACGTTGTTCAGGGCTTCCTGCACGACGCGAAATATCGGCAGTTCCAGTTCAGCCGGTACCCGATCTTCCGATCCGGAGATTCTGAAACCGACATTGACCCGGTGTTGGCCTTCGAAATCATCGATTAGTCGTCTCAGAGCCGGGAACAGACCAACTTCGTCCAGTGCCAGGGGGCGCAAAGCACAGAGGATACGTCGCATTTGCACAATCGCGCTGTCAAGGATTACCTGCAAATCGTCGATCTCTGACAGCAATCGAGTTGGGTCGGTTTGCAAAAAGTCGGGCCAAAGCGAGGCGCGCAGACGCAATGCTGCCAAATCTTGGGTCACGCCATCGTGTATCTCCTGGGCGATACGACGGCGTTCGTCGTCAATTGCCTTGGCTTCCGACTGGCATGCTTTCTCGTCGGCGATATTTTCCACGGCTATTATCACACGATCAGTCTGTGCATCCTTGGCTGCAACAGCGATCATACGCACCGGGAAAATAGCCCCTGCCCGACGGCGATGTGCCGTCGTGATGGTGACGGTATGTTCTACCCGAACACGTTCTGCAAATTGCCCGATCCCTGATCGAGCTTCGGGCGAGACAATACTATCCAGAGGCATCGTGCGCAACTCTTCGCGTGACCATCCATACGTGCTTTCGGCTCTGTGATTCGCGTCAAGAATCCTCGCCGGCACGACGCTGAAGTCCACCTCGAAGAGACACAATGGCATGTCTTCAAAGAGCGTGGCCCAGAACTCGCTCATATCCATTCACTCCGAGCCTCAGACAACGTAGATAAGCGCTAAGCAGAAAAATCAAAACTGGGCCAAGTTTGAGATATGTGGCTTGACTTGACTTCCTCCTATTATATCATATTTTGACGTAATGACCCATCAAATCGTGTCGCAATTCCAGAAAGAGAACCGCGCCTCTGTCTGTATGACTCACGCGAGATACCAAGCGAAAGGGCCGGTGGAGGCCGGTGCCGTCCAACGCTTTTGCAGGCGCACGGCCGTTTACCGGCCACGCTTGCGTAACTGGTCGAGCATGATCGCTACCACGATCACCAATCCCTGCACGGCCTGCAACCAGTAGGCCGAGACGCCGGTCAGCACCAGACCGTTGCGCAGCACCTGCATAATGCCGGCGCCGATCAGCGCGCCCAAAATGGTACCTTCCCCGCCCATCAGGCTGGTGCCACCCACCACTGTGGCGGCGATGACATCCAATTCGTAGGACTGGGCCGCGGTGGGGGCGGCCACGCCCAGGCGGGCGGTCATCAAGATGCCGCCCAGGCCGCTCAACAAACCGCACAACGAGTAGACCAACAACTTGATACCGGCCGTATTGATGCCCGAAAGTGCCGCAGCCGTCTCGTTGCCGCCTACGGCGTAAATGCGATAGCCCCAGACCGTGCGGGCCAGGAATATCCACATGATGGCTGCGATGACCAGTGTGAAGACCAACGGCAATGGCACACCTGCGCCGGCAATGGGGATATCATACTGCCCCAAGTTGCGGAAGCTCTCCGGCAAGCCCCGTACCGGCCAGCCGCCCGTCAATCCGTAGCATAGGCCGCGTGCCATGAGCAGTGTTCCCAACGTGGCGATGAAAGGCGGTAACCGGCCTTTGCTGACCATCAGTCCGTTGGCCATACCCACCGCCAGGCCGGCCAACAAACCGCCCACAACGGCCAACGGGACAGGTACGCCGGTTACCAGCAGCATAGCGCTGACAAGTCCGGACAGCCCCATCACCGAACCGACCGATAGGTCGATCCCTCCGGTAATGATGACCAAGGTCTGGCCGAAAGAACTGATAGCGATCCATGAGAAAGCGCGCAGAATGTTGAAGATGTTGGTGCTGGTCAAGAAAGTACCGGTGTAGATGGTCAGAAAGGCGGACATACCTATCAGGATCAGTAAGACGCCGAACTCCTGCCGGCCGACCAGGTCACGCCAACTTACGCCCCGTGGATGATCCGTCGAGCCGGATTCGGTTGCCTGGGGAATTAGTTCGCCGCTCGTTTCACTGCTCATAGTCCCGCTCCTTTTTCGGTCGCCGACGCGACCGGGGCGCCCGTTTCGCCGCTGGCATAGGCCATAATCTTCTCCTGGGTCGCTTCGGCGCGATCGAGGATGCCGGCTACCCGGCCCTCATGCATCACCATTATCCGGTCACTCATTCCCATAATTTCAGGCAATTCGGAGGAGATCATCATGATGCCCATCCCATCACTTGCCAGCCGTGACATTAGTGCATGCACCTCGGCCTTGGCACCGACATCGATGCCGCGCGTCGGCTCATCCAAGATGAGCGCTTTCGGATGTACTGCCAGCCATTTGGCCAGCACCACTTTTTGTTGATTGCCACCGGAAAGGAACATGGCCTTTTGTCGCAAATGCGGGGTGCGGATGTTGAGTTTGTCCACGAAGGATTGGGCCATGTTCAGTAACGCCGACCGTTTCACCATTTTGAACTGCGACAGTCTGTCCAAGCTGGGCATAGCGATATTCTCCATCACCGTCAGCTTGAGCACCAAGCCTTGAAGCCCACGGTCTTCGGGCACCAGTCCTATGCCGGCGTGTACCGCATCGACCGGTGAATTGATCGTCACTACCTGCCCGTCAATACGAATCTCTCCGGCATCCTTGCGGTCAGCGCCAAATAGCAGGCGGGCCATTTCGGTACGGCCGGCACCTACCAGGCCGGCAACCCCCAGTATTTCCCCCCGTCGCAGAGTGAAGCTGACGTCCTTGACCACACCCTTGGCCGTCAACCCGTTGACTTCCATAAGGGGGGCTCCAATTGGGGCGTTCTCTTTATGAAACATTCCGTCCAGCAATTGTCGCCCAACCATCATTTGGATGATGATCTCTGGTGTGGCGTCCTTTGTGGTCAGGCCGCCGATGCGGCGGCCATCGCGTAGCACCACCACCCGGTCTGAAATTCGCAGTACCTCCTCCAGCCGGTGGGTGATGAAGATGACCGCAATGCCGTTGTCTTTGAGCGTGGCGATGATCTGGAACAGGATTTCTACCTCGTCTTCACCTAAAGCCGACGTGGGCTCATCCATAATGATGATGCGCGCGTCGACCGCCAGCGCCCGGGCCACTTCTACCATCTGTTGCTCGGCCACCGACAAATTCTGTATCAGGGTCGTCGATGATACCCGCGCGCCGACGCGGTTCAGTTGCTTTTGTGCCTCGGCCTCCATTTTCCGCCGGTCTACCAGGTCAAACAGTCCGCCCAGTCCTGAAAGTCTCGGCTCACGGGTGATGAAGATATTCGCCGCCGCTGTCTGGTTCGGCGTGAGATTGAACTCTTGATAAATTATGGCAATGCCCAATTTTTGGGCGACGTATGGGCTGCTAATGTCGACCGGTTTGCCATGCAGCAAGATGCGTCCGCTATCCTTCTTGAGGGCACCGCACAGGATCTTCATCAGCGTCGATTTTCCGGCCCCATTTTCGCCGACCAGCGCTACCACCTCACCGGCCGACACTTCCAGGTCGACGTCTTCCAACGCCTGCACGCCGGGGAAGGCTTTGGAAATGCCTTCCATTTGCAGTATCTTCTCGGGATTTTTCAATGGCGCACTCCTCAGAAAAGAGGGTTGGTTGGGTTGGCGAGCACGCCACGTCTCGCCAACCCGAACCGTTACCTAAGAAACTGTCCCCACAAAGCAGACCACCGAATATCTATTGAAGACATCCGTAAGGATCGGGCAGCGTCTTGGTGAAGTCGCTGGTGGCCCACATTTCGGCCATTGCGTCGACGTTACACTGG
>CAZHBM010000307.1:0-1259 GCA_964529945.1 uncultured Anaerolineales bacterium
CGCTTTCGACGGACTGGAGAAAGTAGTCGCCGAACGATTGGGAGTCAAAGGACAGATCGGCTTTTCGCGCAAGAGCGGCGCCGGCAAGCTGGCCGAGGCCAACTCGGCCGGCCTGCTGCGCCAGTTGATCGCCGACGACCTGCTCAATTTTGGGCTTATCCCCGAGTTTGTCGGCCGTTTGCCCGTCTCGGTGACGGTCGATCCCCTGGACAAGGCTACGCTGGTCGAGATTCTTACCGAGCCCAAGAACGCGCTGGTGAAACAATACCAACGATCGTTCGCGATGGATGGAGTGACCCTCGAGTTTACTCCCGATGCTCTCGAGGCAGCCGCCGAAGAGGCTCTCAAACACAAGACCGGCGCGCGCGGCCTGCGTACCATCATCGAAGAGACACTGCTGGACGTCATGTATGAAATCCCATCCCGTCCCGAAGTGCATCGGTGCCTGATTACTGCTGCGACGATTGAGGGCAGCAGCGGGCCTGAACTGTTCGATAGTACCGGCCAACCGCTGGGCTGGGAATTGGATCGGGCCGCCTGACAGACGCACGGCGGCGCCGGTGACCTTTTCCTCGGGACACCATTACCTGGAGGCCAATAATCTTGCACGCTTTGGAACAACAACTCATTGCCTTTTTGGAGCAGCTGTTCCACACAATCGGCTGGGGCGGTGTCGTTGGCATTATGACGCTGGAGAGCGCCAACATTCCGATTCCCAGCGAAGTTACCATGCCCCTGGCCGGCTGGTTTCTGGCCGAAGCCGCCGGAAAGACGCTCCTCTACGCTGTCCTGGCGGGCGGCTTTTACGGCGGGCTGGGCTGTACCATCGGGTCGGTGGGAAGCTATGCGTTGGGCGCTTACGGTGGACGCCCCTTTTTGGATCGCTACGGAAAGTATCTGCTGATCAGCCGCCACGACCTGGACAAGGCTGATAACTGGTTTCACCGCTGGGGAAACTGGGCCATTTTCTTTTCGCGCCTTTTGCCCATCGTGCGTACGTTCATTTCTTTCCCGGCCGGCGTGGTGCGCACGCGGTTTTCCACTTTCGTCATCTATACCTTCGTTGGATCGTTCATCTGGTGCGGCGCTCTGGCCGCCGGCGGATACGCGTTCGGCGCCAGGTGGGAAGACCTGCGGGCGATTATGCGCCCCTTCGACATCCCGATTGCCATCATCATCGTCTTGGTCGGCATTTACTACGTCTATCACCACGTGAAGAATTTCCGTGAGGCCAGTGCCGCCGAGACGCCGAACGACTA
>CAZHBM010000307.1:1269-5120 GCA_964529945.1 uncultured Anaerolineales bacterium
GGGAGCCGTTTCTAACACCGGTCGGACCGGAGGTGGATGCCTGCGCGAGGAATGGGGCCGGACCCAAACGGCCGCCCCATCATCCGGTGACAACGCCGGGCCGCCAGGCCGGGAACAAGACCATGCCAAAACACTGGGCTTACGAATCGGTTTTCTATCATATCTACCCCTTGGGATTAACCGGGGCGCCTCTGCAAAACGACCTGCATTCGACCCCGGTGGCCAGGCTGAAGCAGCTATATGCCTGGATCGAGCACCTGTTGGCGCTGAACGTGAATGCGCTCTACCTGGGCCCCGTCTTTGAATCCAGCACTCACGGCTACGACACGGTCGATTATTACCGGGTCGACCGCCGGTTGGGCGATTGGCAGATGGTGGCGGAGTTGGTCTCCGTTCTGCACGACAACGGCATACGGGTCATTCTGGACGCCGTTCTCAACCACGTCGGGCGCGATTTCTGGGCTTTCCGCGACGTGCTGGCTCACGGCCGGGATTCTGCTTACTGCGATTGGTTCCGCGGGTTGACTTTCGGCGCCAAAAGCGCCTACGGCGACCCATTTACCTACGAGGGTTGGCACGGGCATTACGACCTGGTGAAGCTGGACGTGCGCCACAAGGCTGCCAGAGACTACCTGCTGGAGGCTGTGACCACCTGGATGGTCGATTTCGACATCGACGGGTTGCGGTTGGATGCCGCCGACTGCCTGGATTTCGATTTCCTGAAAGATCTATCGCGTTGTTGCCGCAGGCAGAAGCCCGACTTCTGGTTGGTAGGTGAGGTCGTCCACGGAGATTACCGCCGCTGGGCGAACGGCGACATGCTGGACTCGGTCACCAACTACGAATGTTACAAGGGTCTGTATTCCAGCCACGTGGACGGCAACTATTTTGAGATTGCCTATGCCCTCAACCGCCAATTCGGCGCCGATGGGCGTTATCGCCATTTGCCGCTGTACAATTTTGCCGACAACCACGACGTTAATCGCGTTGCCAGCAACCTGACCAATCCGGCCCATTTGTTGCCGCTGTACTGCTTGCTGTTCACGATGCCGGGCGTGCCCAGCATCTACTACGGCAGCGAGTGGGGAATAGAGGGCAAAAAAAGGGCCGGCAGCGATGACGCGCTGCGGCCGGCCATCGATCTCGAGACCATCGCCCAATCCAGTCCACGGCCCGAACTGGCCGGGTTCCTGGGCCAACTGGCCGGTATCCGGCGCAGCTCTCCGGCGCTGAAGTATGGCAGTTACCGCGAGCTATTGGTCAAGTCCCGTCAGCTTGCCTTTGCCCGGCAAACTGACGGTGATGTGGTTCTGGTATTACTGAACGCGGCCGATTCACCGGTCTCTTTTGAATTGGTCGTTCCCGAGCTCGGCAGCGGACCTGTAATCGACCGGCTGGATGGGGAGACACAATTCTCTGCAAAAGATGGCGAGATCGTCGTCAAAAGGGTTGCGCCCAATTCGGCACGCATTTTGCAGCGGGGCTGAAACCGTTGCTGTTGGTGTGGCAGGATGGCTAAAGGCCTAGTTCAACCACGTCCCCCTCGTGCAAAACGTGGTCGTGCTGCACCAATTGGCCGTCATATACTCCCTGACCCCAGACCCGGGCCGTCTTGAGGGCATCGATAAAATCCTTGTGTACCTTTCCCGCGAAGTCGTTCACGGTACCGCCCTGCTTGAGCACAAAGGGAGTGGTGAAATCGGGGTCTTTGCCGGGAGGTTTGGAATAGACGCGCATAATGCCCAGGCGGTCGTAGATGGCCTTTTTGAAAACCTCCAGACCGCGCCCGGTCCGGGTGGAAACGGGCAGAATTGGCCAGTCGTCTTCCAGTAGTTCAATCAAGATGTGGCAGTTTTCGTCCAGGCTGGCATCGTCGCATTTGTTGGCCAGTACCATAAACGGGATCACGCTGAGGCGCCGTTGGCCGGCATAACGGTCCCGGAAGCGTTGCGGCACAATGCGGTGCTCGGCCAGGATGGCGACCACTTCCTCCAATTGCTGCATTGCGTCGGCCTGAACGTCTACCAGCAACAGAATCAGGTCGGCGCGTTTGATCATGTCGATCAGCCCTGGATCTACGTAGTCTCGAGTTAACGGCGGGGTGTCGATCAGTTGGATCTGGATATTCTCCACCGGCATCATGCCCGGCGTCGGTTTCCAGGTCGTGCACGGAAAGTCGGCTACTTCGGGGTCGGCGTTGGTCAATGCGGCCACCAGGGCCGATTTGCCCACGTTGGGCGCGCCGACCAGCACCACCTGGCCGGCACCTTCCTTGCCGATGTTGAAGGCCGAGTCGCGTCCGCCGCCGCCTTTCCTGGATAACGCGGCGTCCTTCAATTTTGACAGCCGCTTACGCAGGTCGGCCCGCAATTTGTCGGTCCCCTTATGTTTGGGGATGACGCTGATCAGCTCCTCGAGCCGGGCCACCTTTTCCGCCGGCGACGTGGCGGCGCGGTATTCCTTCTCAATGTCGTAATATTCAGGGGGCAGATTGGTTGGCATGGCGCTCCGATCAATCGTCTACGTTCTCACGGGACACACGCCAGAGCCGAAGGGCCTCCGGTGCTTCCAGTATAGCACGGTTACCGTCCGGCATCAACCGTTTTTTTCCGGTGAGGTGGCCGGTTCTATCTCCTGTTGATTATTTGTGGACGGAAAGCCTTCCACCCACAAATAATCAAAATACTACCTGATGATACGCGTCTCTTTATCTCCGGAGACAAAAAACAGGCCCCACCCGTCAGGGATGGGGCCTGTGTGGCCGGCAAAAAGCTCGGCGTGGAACCGGCGTATAAACGATCAGGCCTTCTTTTTGGCCTTCTCTGTCTCTTGAATGGCCTCTTGCAGCGCGCGCTCCAGTTCGGCGTCGGCCCCGGGCAGCAGGTCCACCGGGCCGGCCTTGGACAAGATATCGAGTACCTTATCGTGGGCCACCTCGTGCGCCATCTTGCCGCCGCTGTCCAGCCACTGCTTGATCGTCTGCCGTTTGAACAGCTTGGGGAAGAACAGCTCCTGGCGGAAGTGGCTGGCGGTGTGCATGTGCTCCAGATAGCTGCCGCCGTGGCCGACCTCGCGGATCACATCGACCGCCATAGTATCGTCGTTGATGGTAATGCCGCCCAGGACGCGTTTGATCATATCGACCAGCTGGTCGCAGATGACGACCATTTCCTGGGAGCCGTAGAGGCCCCAGGCCAGCGTGCCCAGACTTTGGTTCATTGTCATGCCGGCCAGGCCGTTGAGCAACATATTCATCATGGCCTCGGAAGCGGCTTCAGCGTCCGGCGTCTTGGCCTCCACACCGCCGCCCAGCCCGTAGATGGGAATGTCCCAGTGGCGGGCCAACTGCACCATCGCCAACTTGCCCAGGCTTTGTTCCGGGCTGCCATAGGTGCACTGGGTGGTCTTCATGTCGAATACGTCCGTGTCCGGCTTGAGCACCACCGGCGCGCCTTCCTTGATCGCCTGTACCAGGGTGACGCCAAACAAGACCTCGGCCGAGGTCAGCACCAACGTGCCGGCGACGGTGGCCGGCCCGGTGGCGCCCATCAGTGGGCCGGGAGAATACAGGACCGGTAGACCGGCTTCCACGACGTCGATCAGGCCCTCGTTCATGATAGCGATCTTCAGCGGCGTGATCGGGGTGACGATTCCCAGGGCGCAGGGTTTCTCACGCAAGGCATCTTCACCGCCCGAAGCAGCGGCCGCCATACGCAGCAGGCGGCGGGTGAAAGGGCGCTCCAGGATGTTGAGGACGGTCGGCTTGGTAGTGTTGCGGAAAATGGCGTCGAAATCGTGGAAGAAGATGACGTCGGAGGGATAATCGCCCGACATACACAACGTCTGCACCC
>CAZHBM010000308.1:0-5114 GCA_964529945.1 uncultured Anaerolineales bacterium
AACCCCTCGTCCGGCAGCACCTCGAGGTTAGTCAAATTCTCCACGATCAAGATCTCGTCTTGCAGCAACAGCACGTGAACCGGCCGGTGCGGGTCGCTGGTATCATCAATCACCAGGAAATCCACTCCGGCCATCGCTGCCTTGCCGGCCCGCAAAGCTTCGGCCGTGTCGCGTGTCAAAAATGGCGATTGGCGGTAGCGTTCGGGTTGCGACCAGTAGCGGCTCCAACCGGTACGAAATAGTACCGCTTTGCCCTCGATGTTTACGCCGGCCAACGACTCAGGTCCAATCGCCTGGCGGGCATCACACGGCCCGCAATCGATGACGACGCCCGGCCGGATCAGTTGCTCCAGCGACAACTTGTCAATTGATGGTTTGCTTGGGTGGAAATGGTAGGGGCTGTCGAGGTAAGTCCCTAGGCTGGTGACGAAATTGACCTGAGTGATCTCGCAGCTGCAATCCTGGTAGACTCCACTGTCGGCGGCTGCTTGATGAGTCATCCATGCCGAAATCCGGGGAATAGGGGCCGCATCGCTGAAGCGCGGAATGCCGGCGCTGATGGTGTGGCTCAGATCCACCAATCGATTCGAGACGGGTAAATGTTTCATCGTAACCTCCTTAAGGAAAATACTTCGGGTGCTCGTTGTCCTATTTTCACTTGGGATGGCGGATGACGGGAAGGGCAGTACCCCAGGCGGCGTGAGATCGGCTAGGAGCTCGTGTTGACCAGCACCACGCCGGTCAGGGCCAGCACGCCACCCACCAGCGACAGTGACGACGGTATTTCTCCCAGCCACAGCCAGGCCACGGCAATGGCCAGCGGCGGAATGAGATACAGAAAACTGGTGGTAATGCTGGCTGACGATCTCGAAAGAACGTAAGCCCAGGTGATGTAGGCGATGGCCGCCGGGAATATGCCCAGATACACGGCCGACAAAGTGGCATCCAGAGAAGCCGTGGACAGGCCCGACCACAGGCCGGGTGCAAAAACGAGCATCGGCAGTGTACCGGCCCAAATGGCGTAGGTGGTGAAGCGCAAGGCGCCATACTTGGTCAGATAGGGCTTCTGGAGAACGAAGAAGGCCGACTCGCACAGCGCAGCCAGCAATATCAATAGCGCCCCGGCTTCGAGGCGAAACTCACCGTGTTCGCCCAGGGAAATGAGCGCCGCCCCCAAGAAGCTTACCAGGATGCCCACCCAGGCCCATAATCTGAGGCGCTCGTGCAAAAAGAGGACGGCCAGGAGTGAGGTGAAGATGGGAGCGGTGGCGATCAGAAGGCTGGCGGCGCCGGCTGATACAGTCTCTTCGCCATAATTGAGTGGAACGTGGTAGCCCGTGAAACCGAGCACGCCGGCGAAAACGATGATCGGTATGTCACGACGTTCGGGCAAGGGCATCTTGGTGATCATGGCGTAGACAATCAGGGCGGTGGAGGCGACCAGAAACCTGAGGAGAGCCAACGAGCCGGGGCCATAACCGCCCAGCCCGACGCGTATGGCGGCGAAGGCCGATGCCCACAGCAGAATAGTCGGCGCCAGGGCCAAAAGCGAGCGCGAATCAAGTTTTTGACGCGTCATTGGTCGGCCGGCTGGTCGGCTGAATCGGATGGCTGGGATGAGCCGGCCGTCGGTAGAGTCGTGGCCTGTGCACTACGGGTCGCAGGTTTACCAGGAGTGACGAGAATCTTGTCGACGCGTCTGCCGTCCATGTCGAGAATTTCGAACTGCAGTCCTCCCCAGTGAAAGGTGTCGGAAGACACGGGCACGTGACCCAAATACATCATTGTGAAGCCTCCCAGGGTCTCGTAATTGTTTTGTCCTTCACCTGGAAGACGTTTGAGGTCGAATATCTTTTTGAATTCATCTATCGGCAGCAACCCATCCAGGAGCCACGACCCGTCGGGACGCTCCACGGCTTGTGGACTGTCGGCCTCGATGCTGCCGACAATCTCCTCCAACACGTCATTCAGGGTGGCAATGCCCTGTAGCCCACCGTATTCATCCAGGACGAGTGCCAGATGCACCCCGGTTTGCTTAAAACGTTCCAGCAACTTTGAAGCTCGGGCGCTTTCAGGAATGAACAGTGCCGGGTGGAGCAATGACTTGAGCGGCGCCGGTTGGTCGGCCAACTGGTTGCCAAGGAACCTCTTGGCGCTCAGTACCCCCAGCACGTTGTCCAGGTTGTCGCGGCAGACCGGGAAGAAATCGTGAGGTGCCAGCTCAACGGTTTCAATCAGCTTCTCCAAAGGATCCTCGAGGTCCAGCCATATGATGTCCGTTCTGGGAGTCATCAAGGCCCCAACGCGGCGGTTGTCCAATTGGAGCACGCCTTCGACCATGTCTTGCTCCGACTCTTCAAAGATGCCGGCCTTGGTGGCCTGTTCGATCAGCACCTTGATTTCTTCTTCGGTGATGGGCGGCTCGTCAGACGGACGCACGCCAAGTATGCGCAGGACGAAATCGGTGGATAGGCTCAAGAGTGAGACGATGGGTGAAGCGGCGCTGGACATGGCCTGCATCGGGCCGGCGATGAAACTGGCGGTCCGTTCCGGGTTCTGCAGCGCCAGCCGCTTGGGCGCCAATTCACCCAGGACGAGCGACAGGTAGGTGATTATGACGACGATGATTCCCACACTGACCGCCTGACTATAGGGAGCCAGCCAGGGAATCTGTCGCAATACAACGGCCAGTTTGTCGGCCATAGTCGCACTTCCGAAAGCGCCGGCCAAGATTCCAACCAGCGTGATGCCGATCTGGACCGTGGAGAGAAAACGATTGGGCGAATTGGCCAACTTGAGCGCTGTCTTGGCTTTCTGATTGCCCTCCTGAGCCCAGCGCTGCAAACGCACCTTGCGCGAGGACACGACTGCGATCTCGGACATCGCAAAGATACCGTTGGCTACGATCAGGACCAGAACAATCAGGATTTCCAGACCTGTACCAGGCATGATGTCGCACTCCTCTCGCTACCCGTGGTAGCGTCTATTGGACACAACTTTTCTCAGACCCCCAGCTCCGCCCGGGTACGCACGTAGTTCAAAATCTGTTCGCGTGACAAGACGCCGATCAGGTGCCCGTTGTCGACCACCGGCAACTGGTTGACGTTCGAGTCGACCATTTTTTTGAGTGCTTCCATAAGTTCTGTGTCAGGTGTGACGTGGGCCAGGCGGTCGAAAGGGACCATCGTTTGCCCCGCCGTGACGTGCGACCATTGCCCGCGCGGGACGCGGGTCAAGTCGCTCAGAGACAACAGACCCTGCAATCCGCCGGCGTCGGAGACGAAAAAGCAGCGCTGGCCAGCGGCCAGCACCTTGTCCTCCACCAACTGCGACAAAGGCGTTTCGCCGGCAACCCGCGTGCAGTGTTGGCTCATAATTTGGTTAACACGCACGCCCCGCAGTACCTGCTGCATATTGGACTGGGCATAGGTGCTGGCTGCCGCATTCTGCAGGAACCAGCCAATGAGGACGAACCAGATGCCGTTGATGAAGTCGCCTCTCAAGACCATAAAGACGCCAACGGCTATGAAACCGAAGGCAGTTACCTGGCCGGTGACCGAGGCGATGTGGGTGGCACGATGAAAGTCGCCCGTCCAGCCCCAGATGGCGGCTCGCAGGACGCGCCCGCCGTCGAGCGGGAATCCGGGAATCAGGTTGAAGACTCCAAGAATGAGATTGATGCGCATCAGCCAGATGCTGGGAGCCGCCAGGACGGCGGCCGAGCGATCGGCCAGGTAGATCAGCCCGAATAACGCACCCAAGCCGATGCTGACCAACGGGCCGACGATGGCAATGCGAAACTCAGCCCCGGCGCTGGGCGGCTCCTGGCTGATCTGCGACACACCGCCAAATATGAACAAGGTAATGCCTTGCACGGGGACCGAATTGCGCTGGGCGACAATCGAATGGCCCATCTCGTGGGCCAAAACGGAAGCAAAGAACAATATGGCGGTGATCGCACCCAGAACCCAATAGGCCGCGACCGACAGATTGGCGTACTCCTGTGGAAAATAGCCGGCAGCCAGGGACCAGGTTACCAGAAGAAAAATCACAAACCAAGAGATGTGGATTCCAACCGGGATGCCTCGTATTTTGCCAAGCTTGATGCTGGCGTTCATATGTGGTCCACCTTCCTCCTCAAAAAAAGAATCCCGCCTAGCCTGTTTGCAGCGGGAAGGACCTCATTTGCCACATGTTGATATGGACGGCGTCGCGCAGATCGCCTCGAAAGCGATCCGCGCGACGCCAGCCGTCTACCAGGAATCTCGTGGAGCGGTGTGTGTCCCTAACAATCTCTAGTAGAGGAACATAGGCTTGCCATCAACGTGGCGGATCTTGGGTCGATATTGGTCGGCATCATACAGCTCGGCAATATCGACCCGCTTGAGACCTTCTGAGATTTCGTCCAACGGAATGTTGGTGTACTTACCCTTTTGCACAGCCACCATACGTCCAGTCTTACCTTCAGTGACCAGATCCATGGCCATGTTGGCGTAGTTGAAGCCTACCATCAGGTCCATCGAGTCCGGCGCCCCGCTGCGCATCAGATAAGCGACCTGCTGATAGAGAATGTTCTCGCCGGTCAGCTTCTTGATCATGGCACCGGTCAGTTCGCCGATGCCGCCCAGTTTCTTGTGGCCGTAGGCATCCGGTTCACCGACTTCAATGATGTCACCGCCGATCATCTGCGCGCCTTCGGAAACTGTGATCATAGCGTAGTTGCTGGGGTTGTTGCGCTTGTCTTCCATTACCAACTCGGCCAGCCGGCCGGGGTCGAATGGAACCTCGGAAATGAGGGCGCGGTCCACGCCGGCCAGATAGGCGGCGATGAGCGAGGTCTCACCCGAGTTCCGGCCAAACAACTCGATGATGCCGATGCGTTCGTGGGAGCCGGCCGAGGTCCGCAGGTTGTGAATGAAATTCACGCTGCGGGTGACTGCTGTAGAGAAGCCGATACAATAATCCGTCCCATAGACGTCGTTATCCATCGTTTTGGGAATAGCGACGACGGGCATACCTTCCTTGTGCAGACGCTGTCCATAACTCAGCGTGTCGTCCCCGCCGATGGGGATGAGCACGTCCACGTTCAGGTGCTTCAGAACGTCAAGCACGTG
>CAZHBM010000309.1:0-5097 GCA_964529945.1 uncultured Anaerolineales bacterium
GACCAGGTTGAGAATCTTCTCCCCCACCCGACTGACGACGCTGCTGGTCTGGGTACTCATTTTGTGAGCCATGTCGGCGGCAGCCGATTCGTAGTCCACCTGCCAGCCGACTTCGTACTGCAACTGGGCGCGATGCTCCATCAACAACAGATACAGGTCGGTCTCGGTCTGACCAGGAAAAGCACTCGTCAGATCGAGTTCGCGGATGACGCCAGCCACCGGCAGGTAGACCGTGTCGTACCAATGCACCACGGCCTCCTGATATGAGACATCACGTTGCTCATCCAAGCCCATAAAATAGCGGTGCACGTCAATGTGTTCTTCCAGCTTGGGGTACTGACCGGCAGCGGACACACTCAGGTTGACATCGGGGCGCAACTCGTCCAGGTGAGTCCGTTCCAGGAAATTGGCCAATTCTGCCTTGACGATCAGGTCTTCAGGCTGGACATCGGAGGTCAAGGGCACTTTGGTTTTGACCTCGGTGACGAAGGCCTCAATGTAGGTAGCGCCCATCTGGCGGGCCACCGATACACGGTGGTTGCCGTCGAGCACGAAATAGGCTTCGCCAACCTTGTACACGTCAATTGGAGCAAAGCCGGCCGGCAAAGTAGCGACAGCGCCAACCCGTGACCAGCGAGACGCCGAGGTATCGCGCCGCGGCAAGAAACTGCGGGTGAATTCAGTGGCCCGGCCGACGCTGCCCACAATGGCATCCAGGGGAATTTCCTTCAGGCCACGAGAAGAGCGACCGGTGACCTTCAATTTTCTGATTACGTCTTCATAGGACAGCAAATCAATCGACTTGCCTTGTAGACGGGCAAATGCTTCTTCGATAATCGCCTGGCGCCGAGCACGCCGGAAATCATTGATGGCACTGGTTATGGCGGTGCGGCTCAGTTCACCATCTGTTGTCACGCTAAAATGCCTCCAAGGTAGCACCTCGCGGTCTGGAAAGGGGCTTCGTTGCTCGAGGTGACAACCATTGTCAGCGACAGACCTGAGAAGATCATAAAACAACCGGCGGGAGGAACGTTGACGACGTCCTCGTCGCGCAGCCTCGCGCTCGCCTGCACAGCCTGAATTATACTCTCTCCGGGGCGACGGCAAAAACGCCTCACCCAACAGTAAAAGCCCCACGATGACCATCGCGGGGCTTCTGCTGTGCCGAGGGGCAGACTTGAACTGCCGACACCTTGATTTTCAGTCAAGTGCTCTACCAGACTGAGCTACCTCGGCAAGCACAATTACTTGTGCTTCTCTTGACGGGCCGCAGTATATCACAAGCCGGCACAACGGTCAAATCCGGAATTATCCAACAAAGAATTGGGGGCTTTGGCAAGCCATATTCACAGCTAAGTTTCTTCGTCCAATAAACGGCGCTCCCCATCCAGGTTGCGTAAGCGGGTGATATCCTGCGTCACTTCAAGCGTGCCCAGATAGCTTCCCTGATCGTCGCGTACCGGAAAGTAGCGAATGTGAATGAAACGATCCTGCATCTGAATCCAGAACTCGGCCACATCGCGCCGTCCAGCCCGAAAATCGTCCAGAATCTGCTGTACCCGGTGCACGCTGGCCTGTGGGTGGCAGGCCTGCACCGAACGCCCGATGACGGCCGGTGTGCGCTGAAAGATACGATCGCGCGATTCGGAAAAGAACTTGACCTTGTCATCCTTGTCGACAAATGTGACGTCCAGCGGTAGCAGACCAAATATTGCATTGATCTCCGAAGCTGAAAGGGCGCCGGTGCTAAGGGAGATGCCTGCCTGAGGGCCGCTTTCTTCAGGCTGGTGGGCCGGGGTTGGTTGTGCAATAGGCGGCGCGGCTAACCATTCGTCGCCGGGTTGGACGAAAGCATATCCGATTTCATCTTCCTGGTTGCGGATGGCAGTCCAATCGCCCAAGTTAAGCCGCTCAAGCGCCGCCGGAAGCAAGATTTTATCTTCTTTGTAGAACATCTCGCGGATGGCGGTGCTCAACTTGAAGAAGATTTGCTGAATCTCCTGGCTGAGAGGTCCGGTTGCTGCCTGTGGTTCGGCATCCAACAATGCGGCCAGCCGTCTCAAATCGGCGCGGATGTCGTCGTGGATGGCCCACATTACCGACGACGGACCGGTAAATCCATATTTTTCCAGGTACGGAAAGAGCACATTTTCTTTGCGCGCGTAATGGCGTTCGTAAGTCATCAAGCTAGCGAGCAGGCGGCGGGCCGACGGCCGGTCACCGCGCTGGATCGCCCTCTCCAGGTCGTCCAATACCGCCGCCGCGGCCTCGTTCTCGGCCCGCAAGGTGTACACCGGGTGACCGGGCACCGATTCAGGCTGCGCCTGCTGATCCAACGAATCGCGGAAGACGGACACGTGAACGTCGCACAGGCGGCGGATCTCGGTGGCCGGAAGGCCTTCGGTAATCAGTTCCTGCTCGATCTGGGCAATTTCGCCAGCCCCGACTTCTTGGAGCAGTTCGGCGAAGCGGGCCTTGACATGGTCCACCTCTGCGCCGGCGTGGAGTTGCCGGATCATATCCTTAAGCGTTTCCATACGCTGACTGTAGTTGTCAATATATTCACTCATTAGTGCCTCCCTACTGAGTTGCTCTCAATTGCCGGCCTAGCCGTGGATGAGGCTGGGCAGGCAGCGGGTACAAATCCACAGGCTCTGCCCGCCATGGCGCACAGGCAGCAAGTAAGCCGTCTCTTCACTGGCACCGCAGCCCAAACAACGCTGGGCGATGTATTCCGGTCGGCGCTCGACCTGAATCCTCTGCGCCTTGGCCTCATCGAATGCCGGGGCATCGCGCGCCTCAATGCTGATGGCACCGCGCGGGCAGACCGGCAAGCAAAAACCAGCACCGTCGCATAACGATTCGTCCACGACACGGGCCTTACCATCCACCAGCGCGATAGCGCCTTCCACACAAGGGGTGACGCAAATGCCACAGCCGTCACATAGCTCCTGATCAATGCGCACGATTTGTCTTACTGTCATTTTTCGCTGACTGACTCCTTTTCTTAGTTTGCTTTTGGGTGCCAGATCGCTGCCCATCTTTCGCCTGGGGTCCGACAATCTGGAAAGCACAGGCGACGGCTGACTGTGGACAGACCGCCTCACATTCGGTGCAGTAGGTGCAGGCGACCGGAACTGAAAAATAGGGTCCGCCGGCTGCCAGCGCCAAAGCTCCAGTCGGGCAAACCAGAACGCATAGGCCGCACCGGTCACAAACTGACAAATCGATCTGAGGCAAAACCCAGTCTATTCGAGTCATCACGTTCTTCCTTTGCAAGAAGTATAGCAGAAAATGAGCTGGGTTTCTGCGACAAAAGTCGCATAACGTAACACACCGTGTGCCAATATCGCCGGGCAACCGATCTGCTAAAAGACGTCTGTGCATCTGTTTTGTCCAGTTTACTTTGATGGGCCGGTGTGTTAAAATGAATAATGGATTATGTGGCATCGATTTGGCTCATGTTTGCCTCCATTCCTGCTACCATTCCCCACCCGCAGGATTTACCCCTCCGGAGGGCGGTGACAGGTAGCTTGGGAATCGACATGCTCTCCAGAAGAGGGCGCTGGTGCCGTCCAGGCAGCAACCACCTATCGCCCAGGGAAAGTTCTGATGACCGATGACCGAAGATCATGCCAGGAGGTGAAGGCTGAACTGGCACACCTGCGCCGGCAATTGGAGATTTTGGGATCATCGCCAGAAGCCCAATCCGTAAATGAACAGGCAACCTCTTACCGGTTGCTCATCGAAGAACACGCTGCTGATGTGTTCAGCGTGCTGGACGGACGAGGCATCATTCTGTACGAAAGCCCATCCGTGGCCCACGTGCTTGGCTTCCGCCCGGAGGAATTGCTCGGCAATAATGTAAAGACCATGATCCACCCCGATGACCTGGGGCGGGTTTTGTCGGAGCTGACTGACATCGCCACTGAACCCGGCCAGATGCGACTTGTTCGCTTCCGTTTCCGGCACAAGGATGGTGGCTGGCGTGTGCTGGAAGCCAACGGCGAAAGTGTACTGAATGCAGCCGGCGACATTGTGGTGGTCACCTCCTCGCGCGATGTGACCGAAGAAGAAACAGTCACCCAACAATTGCGCGAAACGATCGACTTTGTCGAAAAGGTAATCTCCGCTTCGTCAACCTTGGGTATGACCGTGTACGATGGCAGCGGTCAATGCGTAATGGCCAACCAAGCTGCCGGCGACATCATCGGCGCCACTCGTGAACAGGTGTCGGCGCAAAATTTCAACAATTTGGATTCGTGGAAGGCGTCTGGCCTGCGGGATGTGGCACAGGCCAGTCTGGACGACGGGCACGAGCGACAACACGATGTGCACGTAGTCTCCAGCTTCGGCAAGGAGTTGTGGCTGGACTGTCGCCTGATCCCCTTTTTATCCAATGCAAAGTCACACTTACTGATGGTAACGGAAGACGTCACGTTGCGCAGGCAGGCAGAAGTCACTCTGCGACGTAATCAACGTGAACTGGAAGTCCGAGTAGCGGAGCGCACCGCAGAACTTCAGGAAGCCAACCGGCGGCTGAAGGAGGAAGTTGAGGAACGACGGCAAACATCCAAGAAGCTGCGCGAGGTTGAGCAACGCTTGACCAACGCCTTCAACAAGGCTGCCATCGGTATGGCAGTCGTCAGCCCGGATGGGCAACTGCTGCAAGTTAATCAAACCTTTGCCAACATCATCGGCTATACGGTCGAGGAGATGCAGTCGAAGACTTTCAACGACATCACCCATCCCAACGATTATGACATCGGTTCGAGTACGGTGCAGCAAATGCTGGATGACAAAGTGGACTCATGTGTCATTGAAAAACGCTACTTGCATAAGTCGGGCCGACCCGTGGACGTTCGGTTGACCTCGACCCTCATTCGGGATACCAAGCACGAGCCCGATTATTTCTTCACCCAGGCGGAAGACATTACCGACCTCAGGCAAACCCTTGCAGAGTTACGGATTAAGGACAGTGCAATCGCTTCGGCCATCAGTGGCATTGCGTTGTGTGATATGGATGGTACGATCAATTACGCTAACCCAACGTGCCTGCACATGTGGGGCTACGAACACGAATCGCAAGTCACAGGG
>CAZHBM010000310.1:0-5092 GCA_964529945.1 uncultured Anaerolineales bacterium
GGAGAACACTCCTCGCCGGCACGCTCTGAAACTGCCGGCAAAAGAGAAATCACACCTGCCAAAAGGGCAGGTGTGATTCGGGGTTGCGATCAGAAAAGCTATAGATTGGATGCGGGGGTTACCACGGTCAATGAAGTGGTTGTTTCTTTTCGTCTTCGTCGAATGTGAGCGTGCCGATTGTGCGCACGACGCCGCGTTGATACTGTGCATATGCCACGGCAATCAGCATGAGCACCAGAATGACAATCAGTACCGCTTCCATATCCCTTGTAGCTCTGCCTCCTCTTTCCACCAAGACCACCAACAGGCGCGTGAGGCGTTGTTATCCTTCCCTGTCCGCCCACAGCCCGTTGCGGTCGTCAGATCTCCAGACAAGATCGCGCCACCGGGCAGGGAAGTGGCGCGTCGGACTCTAGTATAGCCCAAGGCCGGCCACCTATCATCCGGGAATCGGCCTATTCCAACAGCCAATCACTACGCCATATTGCGTAGAATTGTCATAAAACAGGAGCCTCGCCCCTGGGTGTGTCTCAAATCTTTTGTTGGAGAAACCAGTCCGAGCCAAGGCCTGGCCGCGAAGCGGGTTCGCGGGAGACCGCTCACTCAGTGTTTTAAGGAGTGCATAAAATCAGGTAGTACAAACACAAAGAACCGGCCGCCGACTCCTTTGGCCATCCAACAAGAGAATGGGACACACCCGCTCATTCCTCGTCGGGGGCAGGTCCATCGGACAGCAGAGGTGTGGGTGTCGACAACTTGCCCAGGATTGTGAAGGTTTTTGGCAAAATGATTTCGACGGTCGTGCCCTGGCCGGGGGTTGAGGTGATCGTGGCCTGGCCGCCAAACAACTGGGCGCGCTCTTTCAGGCCCATCAAACCAAAATGGCCCTCGCTGGCCAGGTCGGCCATTTCTCTGGGCACTTCAAAACCGATGCCGTTGTCCTGGACGGTGACCGCCACCCGGTCGGCCAGGAACTGCGTCCGCAGACGAACCTGGGCGGCCTGCGAATGTTTGCGGATATTGGCCAGTGCCTCCTGGATGATGCGGTAGATGGCGACTTCCATGTCGGCCGACACGCCTTCGGGTGAGCCTTCAATACTGAGAGCCACATCGATCTGGCCGTTTTGAGCCAGCGCGTTGACCAGGTGCTGAAGGGCGGCCACCAGGCCGAGATCCTCCAGGGCGGTCGGCCTCAGGTCGCGACTGAATTGCCGGATGCTATCTATGGTGCGCGTGACCATTTTGCGCAAGTCGCGCAGTTGCTCGACGGCATCTCCGGAGTCTTCCTCGACCAATTGCCGGGCCAGCTCGAGCCGCTGGCCAACGGCGATCAGCGATTGCACGGTATCGTCGTGCAGGTCGCGGGCAATGCGGCGCCGCTCTTCTTCCTGGGTGTGGGTGATGGCGGCCACGTATTGGCGTAAGCCGGCCTGGTAGCGGGAAATCTGCTGAACCATCTCGTTAAATGCGGTGCCCATATCGCGCAGTTCGCGGATTGGGTTGGGCGGGATTTGGACGTCGTAATCTCCCTCGGCGACCCGCCGCGAAAAGACGGCCATCTCGGCAACCGGCCGGATAACACGCTGGACGCCGGCCGAGATGATAGCCGCCAGGCCCAGGACGCCGATCAGAAGCACCAGCACCACCGGCCGCAGCGAATTGATGGCCGGCGCGACCACGTTGTTCCACGGCTCCTGGAGGACCAGCGTCCAACCGGTGACGTCCACCACGGCGTAGCCGACCACCTGGCGCCCGATGCCCGGGGCCTGGGTGAAGACGGCGCCTTCGCGTTCGCCCTGCACGTGCTGCGATATGGCGGTGCGCTGGCTGAAATCTGCGCCGATCAAGGCGTAATCAGGATGGTAGATGACGCGCCCGGTCCGGTCGAGCAAATAGGCTTCGCCCATATCGGAGGTGGTCAATTTACGAATCTCTTCGCCAATGCGCTGGAAGCCGACGTAGAAACGGCCGGCCAAAACCCCCTGGAACTTACCTTCGCGGGAAAGGATAGGAACCGAGACGACGATGATGTCCTCTGCCGAGCCTTCCTCGGAAATGATGTCCGAGAAGGTGTAGGCACGCGTCTCGCGCGGCAACAAAAAATAGGGCCGGTCGGCCAAATCCTGGCCCAACAGGTCCGGGCGAAAGGGTTCGGTTACGGTGACGATACCATCAGGGTTGATGACGATGACGCCGCCGTCAAAATCAATCAGCAGATCGCGGGCCTGGGTCAGGGCGTTCTTTTGCAGGACCGGATTGTTGGTGTTCACGATGTCCAGGTTGGCGATGGTGCTCAGCACGCGCACGAAGTCACCCATGTTTTCCGAAAGGCGCTCGGCCGAGATGCGGGCCAGTTCCTGATCGCGGCTGAGGACCAGTCTCTCGGCAACTTGCTGGTAGGCAAAAAACACGGCTCCCACCGCCAATGCCAGCAGGATGGTCAACGGCAGGGCGATGAAGATGGGCGCCTGAATTGACAGACTGTCCCAATGCAGCTTCACGCGGCTCAACAGACCTGCCGGCTTATCCTGTTTGGTTTCGCCTGGTGCTTCTTGTCTCATATCCCATGTCCAAATTCAGAGTCTTGAGCCATCATTGACTGGCTACGGCTGTCTCTTGCGCGGCCCGCAAGGCGTCGGCCGGGTCGACGCCGTAGAAGGACGACTTGATTGCATCGGCGTAGGCGCGCTCCGCCTTGGGAAAGGCGTCCAACACATACGGGCGGGCGGCGTTTAGCTGTATAAGGAATGGTTTGAGCAGCGGATCGCCGGCGAAATGGGGCGTGGTCTCCAACCACACCTTGGCCGGATAGCGGCCCAGGCGGCGCGCCATAGCCAGCGCGTAACGGTCGCTGGTGGCCCATTTCATGAATTCGAAGGCGATCTCCCGGTTACGGCTGCCGCGGGGAACAAAGAACCCGGTGGTCCCCAGGGCAGAGGCGGCGCCGGCGCCGGCCGGAGTCTTGGGCAGTTCGGTCACACCGACCGGAAAATTGGGCGCGCGGGAAAGGATATAGTGGACGTCGTAGGGCGTGCCGAAAAACATCCCGATCTGGTTGTCGAGAAACAGTTTTCTGGGGTCCTCGTAGTCGCGCGGCCGGGTGGTCGGCAAGGGACCGTAGCCGTTCTGGGCCATCGAGGTCAGGAAACGCAACGCCTCGACGTTGTTCGCGTCGTCGAGGGTGAAGTGATAGCCCAGGAAGGAGTCGCCGGACACCAGGTAGCCGCCCGCCTCGGCCAACCAGGCGAAGACGTACCACGGATCGGTGGTGAAGCCGACGCCGTAATGCCCGGTTTGGGCATCGGTCAGCCTGGCGGCGGCGGTGTAAAATTGCAGCCAATCATAGCTGGCGTCGGGGTAAGGCAGGCCGGCCTGGTCGAAATAGGCCTTGTTGAAGATCAGGGCCACGGTGTAGATGTCGAGCGGGACGCCGTATCTCTGCCGGTCCCAGGTTACCTGGCCCATCGCCTGGGGCAGAAAATCGGCCTCGGTTCCCCATTTGTCCCACAGGTCATCCAGCGGTTCGGCCAGGCCTTGCGCCGCGGCCGACGCCACGTGGGCCTGGACGACGTCGGGCGGGGCACCGACCTGAAGGGCGCGGCTGACTTTGCCGGTCATCGTTTCCTGGACGTAAGCCTGCATCACCACGTTCACATTGGGATAAGCGCGCTCGAAGTCGTCAATCATCTCGCGGAAGAGTGGGTCGGGCGTGACGTAGTCCAGGTTGAGCCACACCTCGAGGGTGATCGGCTTGGTGGCGATGTCCGGATTGACGGGCGGGGCATCGCTGGGTGAGGAGGCCGGGGCCGCATTTTGCCCGCAGGCGCTGAGCACGAGAAGAACCAGCAGGAGCAAAAGTCTCGGGGCTATTGTGGATCGGCGCACCGTGACCGGGCGACGGGCAGTCATCACCCTTCTCCGTCCGCTTCCTCGGCGTTGTTATCGACCCATCCCCGCCGCACGGCGACCATAGCCGCTTCCGTGCGCGACTCGACGCCCAACTTGGAGAAGATGTTCGATAGGTGCGCTTGAACGGTGCGGTCGCTGATGTATAGGAGTTTGCCTATCTTCTTGTTGGTCAGGCCCTTGCCGACCAGGCGCAGAATTTCGAGCTCGCGCTCGGTCAGGCCCTGGTACTCGTCTTTGACGGCCGTGGACAGGTCGGGCAGCGGCGCACCGCTGGCGAACTGGGCGACGACTTTGCCGGCCACCGTCGGGTCGAGCGAGGACTGCCCGGCGGCGACGGTGCGAATGGCCTTGACCAGCTCTTCGGTTTCGGCCGTTTTCAGCAGGTACCCGTTGGCGCCGGCCTGCAACAGGGCGAACACGTATTCATCGTCGTCGTGAGCGGTCAGCACCAGCACGGCCACCTGCGGCGCCCGCTGCTTGATGCGCCGCGTCGCCTCGACGCCCGACATTTTGGGCATACGCACGTCCATCACGACGACGTCGGGCAACAGTTCTTCGGCCAGGCGGACGGCTGCTTCACCGTCGGCGGCCTCGCCGACCACCTGCATATCGGGTTGGCGCTCCAGCAACTGGCGCGTACCGGCCCGGACCACGGCGTGATCGTCGGCCAGAATAAGCGAAATGGTCATTCTACGGCTCCTGGGACGGGGCAAACCACAGCCATCGCCCTGTCCACAGCCGATTATACCAGTAATGGGTACCGGTGACAAAGGAATGCGATTAACACATAGCTTCATCTCAAGCGCGTTCAGTACGATTGTGCTCCCGGCGGGTACGGCCGTGAGAGCCTGGCACATGTGTTCCGGCGGGTCCATACCCGCCAGGGGCGGAAAGAGGGGAGATGCCGGCGGCAAGACAAAGCAGTGCCAGTTAGAGTCCTGCGGCGCCGGTGAGGGTCTTGAACGCTCTTGACTGCGCCGGCGGGAAGGTACGACCGATTGTGGCAGGGGATAGCCACTGTACGGTTTGGGTCGGGCATTGGGACATGGGCTGGGCCAGGCCCCGTTAAAATGGTGACTTGCTCCAGCCGCCAATGCTCGACCCCTACAACGAACGGGCGGGTCTGGATGTGGGGCGCGAAAGGCGGCTGGCGTCACATTGCGCGGCCCAACAGCCCGAGGCT
>CAZHBM010000311.1:0-5028 GCA_964529945.1 uncultured Anaerolineales bacterium
CAGGTTGGGGCGATGCGGGCTACAGAGGGCGAAGACCCCCCTTTTGGGCCGGCTGAAATCTCTGCGCGGATGCTGCAGCAGCGCGTAGTTGGAATCCGAGCGATGGAAATGGAAAATGACCATTACCTTCTGTCCGGCAGTCAATCCCTGCAGACCTTGTGCCAGGGCGGGATCGATTTCGATGGTCGATTCGACGGCTTTGATGTCGTCGGGTGAAGCGGTTTGAGTAAACGAATTGTGAATGTAGCCGATTGGCTCGAAACATATGGCGGTTTTGGGTTCAGAAATGGGCATACTAACCAACCTCGTATGGCAGTAAATGCTCGCCTGAGCCAGGCGAGCTGGCAGTGCTATGCTTGTTTGTCTTGCTTCTCTTCGACCGTGCTGGGCTCGAGCACAGTTTGCCTGAGGAATGAATGGATGGGCCCGCTGCGTCGCTTGACGACAATCACGGTTACGTCGGATTGCTTGGCAATCTGGTCGGCAACGCTGCCCATGAGCAGGTTCTGGAATAGCGGTTCGTTGGCCGCTCCGAGGACAATAAGATCGTGCCCTTCACTCTGTTTGAGGATCGTATCGACGACGCTGGCGCCTTCGATGATGACCTGTTCGAAGTGCTCGTAATTGATGCTGCTGCGTATGTAGTCGATTACCTGCTGGGCACGGACGAAACTGCCGTTGGCAGCCCCAAGCGGCAGCACGTGCAACAGCGTTACCTTGGCGGGGCCTTCGTCGCCGGCCATTGCCATCTGGGTGGCGATCCTGGCAGCCCGCAGGCTGTTGGGGCCACCGGCAACTGGCACCAACACGCCCCGAATGGGGCGGCGCTGGCGATAACGCACCAATGCGATGTCGGTCGGCGGATCGTCCACGATAGGGTCAATGACCGAGCCGTACAACCGGCCGGTCGTGTTGGTATAACCGGGCCAACCCAGCACAATCAGGTCTGAAGCATTCTCTTCGCCCGTCTTGCGTACCGCTTCGGCCACGTTGCGCCCCAGCCGAATGATGGTGTGAACCGGAATGTCGCGTTTCTTGGCCTGTTCAATCACCGTTTCCAGGTATGTCCGGCCCTCTTTCAGAAAATAGCGTCCCTCGCCAAGCGTCAGTTGCGGCGGCACCTGAATCACGTGTAGTGCTAACACTTCGCCTTGATTGGCTTGAGCTAATATGGCGCCGACTTGTCCCAAAATACGGGCTTGCTCGGCGGTCGCTACCGGAACGAGAACAGAATAATCCCGACTGACGAGCACCTCTTCCATCAGAATCTCTTTGGGTTTCTCCAATACCTCAATTTTGGAGAAGTGCGTGTAATATGCCAACAGGCCGCCCACAACCCAAACAATGGCGAAGTACCAGGCAATCGGGCTATAAGCAAATAGGTTGATAGCCAGGATGGCGTTACAGAAAATGGCCAGGAGCGGGATGACAGGGAACCAAGGTACCCTGAAACCGCGTTCCAGGTTGGGCATCTTGTGCCGCAACGTCATAACCGCCACATTTACCTGCAGGAAGAGCATCAGAAACATGATGTCGGCCGCTGCGGCCACGTCTTCAATCGGCAGAGACCAGGCCATAACCAACATCAGCCCACCGGAAGCCATGACAGCCCATTGCGGTGTGTGCCGCTGAGGATGGATAAACGAGAAAAAGGCGGGCAGATTATGATCGCGACCCATCGCAAAAGATACACGCGACGACGAATACGTGGTTGCATTGAGGGCGGACATCGTCGATGCCACACCACTGATCAGCAACAGGACGGCGCCGATTCCCCAGGGGAAAATTTGGGCCGCCACCTCAACGATGGCCACCTCTTTCTTCATCCCCAAATACTCATAGGCCCTCATTCCCTCCGGCGGCGTCGTCGCGGCGATGGCGGTGAACCCAACCAAAATGTAGATCACCACCGCAACGGCGATTGCCAGGAAGATGGCACGCGGGATGTTACGTTTGGGATTCATCACCTCTTCACCCGATTGGGCGATGATCTCGTAGCCTTCAAACGCGATAAAGGTCAGGCCCATAGCAACCAGAACGCCGCCAAGCCCGTTGGGCGTGAAGCCTTCCGTGAAACGCATGTGCCAGGCCTCGGTGCGCGTCATTGCCAGGATGCCAAAAAACACAAAGCCTGCCAGGATGGCCACCTTGGTCAGGGTGACGATATTACCGACCGTTCCTGTTTCGGAAGCACCGCGGTAGTTGATGGCAGTAAAGATGACGATGATCATGGACATCAGAATCAAGGTCATCGCTTTGACCGACAGGCCAAAGGTGGGCAGACCGGCAATAATCCACAGCTCGGTGGCAAATCGGCCGAAGGCCAGTGCATACAGGCTTCCGGCAACCGCGTGAGCGAACCAACTCATCCAACCGGCCAGGAAACCCTGGGAACCACCCAGGCCCTCTTTGACCCAAAGGTAGCCGCCACCGGCTTCGGGAAAGGCCGAACCTAGCTCGGCGTAGGAAAGGGCAGTAAGCAAGGTAATCAAACCGTTGAGGAAGAATACCAACACCAGGGCAGGGCCGGCCACACCGGCCGCGATGCCGGTCAGCACGAATATGCCGGCCCCAATCATGCCGCCTATGCCGATCATCGTAATGGTGAACAGTGTCAGGTCGCGACTAAGCGTGACTTCTTCGGGAACCTGGCGAGCTGCAATTTCTTCTGGATTTATGACAGTCATGATACATCCCTCCACCGGCAGTGAGCGCTACCCGATCTAACGGCCACGATGTGCCACGGCTCCAAACTGCGGGTCGTCTTTCAGAAGCAAGCTCAGGCCAACAGCCAGATTGATTTTCGGCTGGTAGCCAAGCCACCGCCGGGCCCGGCTGAGGTCGGCTACCAATCGGCTGACGCCGCCATCCTCAGCACGCACATTTAGTCGCTGCGTTTCACGGCCGGTGACAGCTTCAATGGTCTCAACCAACTGATTGACACTGGTTTCCTGGCCCGATCCCACATTGATTATCGGCTCCGGCGGCATGTTGGAGGTTGCTGCCGCTTCCAATGCGTCAACCACATCGCTTATGTAGACGTAATCACGAGTCTGCGCCCCATTGCCAAATACGACCAGCGATCCATTCCCCAGTGCCTGCTGAACGAACTGTGGAATCACCGGGGCGTGGGCCGGCGGAATCGCCTGACCTGGCCCGTATACGTTAAATATTCGCAACACCACCGTCTCGAAGTTCCACAAGTGGCTGGCTAATTTCACATAATATTCCGAGGCCAGCTTGCTGACGGCATAGGGCGAAGCGGGTAGAGGCGCCGTGTCTTCCGTCACCGGTTGGTGCGGCTGATCGCCATAGATGGCGCCCGACGATGCCAATACGACACGTGGAACCCCGGCGTCCCGCATCGCTTCTATGAGCGCTACCGTGCCCCCAACGTTGGTGGCGTTGTATTCGCGCGGATACAGAATTGATTCGGGGACCGAAACTCGGGCTGCCAGGTGGTAAACGCAATCTACCTGGCTGAGCAACCGCCACAATTTAGGCTTGTCGGCCACATCGCCCCGCGTTAGATTCACCTCGGGCAGCAGACGGTTTGGATCACCCGCACTCAGGTCGTCAATGACCCTGACTTGGTGTCCCAGGCTCACCAAACGATTGGCCAACGCAGCCCCGATGAAACCGGCCCCGCCGGTAATTAGAAAACGCATAGATACTCCTCGTTCAGCTCGACAGCCAACTGACGGTCGAACCGAACGATAATTATACCACAGACCTTCCCTGCAGCACCAAAACGGACCTTGGCGACATATAAGCACTCACTTGGCCGTGCCCTGCGAGCCTCAACATCGGGCGCTGTTCGGCCGGCATACGGCAACCAAAAAGAGGGGCCGCAGGACCCCTCACAGGCAGCATCATTGCCGGTTTTGTAATGACTCAAACGTCCATCTGGTACAGCCGGTAAGTCCGGTAACGGCGTGTGCCGTAAGCATAGCCGACATTGATGATGATGCGGTTCATCGGCACATTGTTTTCGAGTATCCACGAGAATTCAACATTCTGGTATCCGTGGATGATGGCGTTTTTGACCGTCTCGTGCATCAGTACCGCCTCGATACCCTGGGCACGATGCTTTTCGACGACACCCATGATCATCAGGCGGGCAGCATCGATTTTGCGCCAATACCAGAGCGCCTTAATCCAGCCCAGGGGAAAAAGCCTGCCGTTGAGATGCCTGAACACCTGGTTGATATCCGGCACCGTTATCGAGACGGCTACCGGCTCACCGTCGATTTCGGCCACCAATGCCAGATTGGGATCGATCAGCTGTTTCAACTCCTCGGCCATTTGGTTCGTCTCGGCATCGGTCATGGGCACAAATCCCCAGTTTTTCTCCCAGGCTTGATTGTAGACTATCTTGGCTCGCTGCAACTCAGCATCGAAGTCTTTCATATCAGCCTTACGGACGGTAATACCGGCGCTGCGTTTCACACGCTCGGCAACTCTTTTCAATTTCTCAGGTAAGCCTTCCGGATCCCCATGGAATTGATCGAGATTAACCACGTAAGCGTACAAATCCATCGCCTTTTCCAGGCCGAAACGGAGCAAGAAATCGACGTAGTAAGGCGGGTTGTAGGCCATCAGAATCATTGGTTGGCCGGGCTCGCCTTCGACCAGCAATCCTGCGACGTGGTTCTGTGAGAAGCTCAATGGTCCGCGTAGGGCAGTCATGCCTCTTTCTTCTACCCACTGTTGAGCGGTGGTGAGGAGTGCTTCCGCCACAGCGTAATCGTCAATGGTTTCGAAGAAACCAAACATGCCCACTTTGTCATCGTGGATCTCGTTGTGAAGAAAATCGATGTGACTTGAGATGGTGCCAACGACTTCTCCATCCCGTTCGGCCAGCCAGAGGGCCACGTCGGCATGTTCAAAAAAAGGATTGGCCTTTGGATCGAGGGTCTTGCGTTGCTCGCTCAGAAGGGGAGGCACCCAGTTAGGGTCGTTCTTGTACAGTTTCCAGGGGAGACGAATGAACGCCTCCACGTCTTTCTTGTTTTCTACGGGACGGAT
>CAZHBM010000312.1:0-5021 GCA_964529945.1 uncultured Anaerolineales bacterium
GCACGAGCCGAGCCGCCGGTGGCCAAGAGATCGTCTACGACCAGCACGCGTTGTCCAGGCTGTATGGCATCTTCGTGAATCTCAAGCGTGTTGGTACCGTATTCCAGGGAGTAACTTTCGCCGATAGCGCTGCTGGGCAACTTGCCAGGCTTACGAATGATGACGAAGCCTGCCCCCAGGTTGTACGCCAAGGGCGCCCCAAAAATGAAACCACGCGACTCAATGGCAGCCACAACGTCTATGTCTGCTGCCCGATATTGTTCAGTCAAGAGGTCAATCGACTCTCTGAAAGCAGCCGGCCTCTGAATGAGTGTGGTAATATCCTTGAAGAGGATTCCCGGCACGGGAAAATCCGGAATATCACGGATCAGGCTTGCCAGGTCCATGAGGCATCTCCTTCCCAGTCTAAAAAGAGCAATAATACCAAGCGTGGATGACCGCTCAATTTTATCAGAAACTGATTGATCGGGCAAGAATCTACCGTTCCCACCGATTCGTGGTATAGTGTTACCAGTGCATTCAAAGGACAGGAACACGATGACTACCAAGAAATCTCTTTCGACGCTAGCCCGCATCTTCTGTGCCGCCGGACTACTGATTCCGTTGCTTGCTGGCGGTTGTGCCCAGGCTCCGAGCGGAACCTCCGGGTCTCAGCCGGCCGCTTCGCAGGCTGGCACTTCGGCCGGGCCGATCTCCGACACGATCATAAACGCCACTGAGCAGCCCACCGAGGAAACGCCGGCAGCGGCTGCCACCACGTCTTTGCTGGACCAACCGTCACCGGTCGCCGCCGAAACAACTATTAACCTGACCCTATGGACGGTAGCCGACGTGTCGGAGGCAGCCGACGGGGAAGCAGCTACCATTTTCGGTAACGGCCTGCGCGCCTTCGAACAGGCTTATCCTGGGGTGACAGTGTCGGCGGTACTGAAGAATGACTCCGGCAAAGGAAGCATTCTGGACTACTTAAAAACCGCCAGCCAGGTAGCGCCCAGCGTATTACCCGACATTGTCATCCTCAACACGAGTGACCTGGCCGACGCCAACCGGACCGGAACATTGGTGCCATTAGAGGAGCTGATCGACACCAGTTTGGAGGAAGACCTGCTGCCCAGTGCCCTGGCGGCCGGCACAGTCGAGGGACACCTGGTGGGCATTCCTTTCGAAATGGACGTCGAGCACATCGCCTACAACACCAACAAGGTCAACCAGGCACCACTGAACTGGACGGACGTTCTCAGCAGAAGTGACACCTACCTTTTTCCTGCCAAAGGTCGCAATGGGCTGGTCAATGATGCGTTTCTGGTGCAGTACCTGGCCTTGGGTGGACAGTTGCAGGATGAAGACGGCCGCCCCGTGATCAACGAACAAATGACGTTGGCCGTGCTAGACTTCTACCAACAAGGTGCCGACAGGGGAGTCATTCCGGTCACGGCCACTCAGGCAAGCACTGTCGAGGACGTATGGCCGATTTATCTTTCGGCCGAGGTCGATATGGCCAACGTCAGCTCGCACCAGTATCTTCGCGACCGCGAAAGCTTGCGTGCCACCCAATTCGCAGCCATACCAACCCGGGATGGTAATCCGCTCACCATCTGTCGCGGGCGAGCTTTGGTCATCACCACGCGCGATCCGGCGCAACAGGCATCCGCGTTGCGGCTCATCTCCTGGATGCTGGAAACCGACAATATAGTCGCCTGGAGTCAGGCCGCATACCACCTGCCGCCCCGTTATTCGGCCTTCGATCAGTTGAGCGTTTCCGATCCTTACTGGACCTTCGCCCAACAACAGATGGAAGCGGCCGTTCCACCGCCGGCCTTTACCGGCTATGATCAGGTTGGCAGGGTTCTGCAGCAGGCGGTCACGGAAGTGTTTTCCGGAGAGTCAACGCCGGCGGAAGCAGCCGCAGCCGCTTTCGACGCTATTCCAAGATAGCAGTCCAAGTCCGGCTGCCCGCCTGAAAGAAAAGGGTCCTCCAAATTGTCTGAGACAACCACCCCTGAATCGTTGCGTCGCACCGCACGAGAATTGATGCAAGCCGCACTGCAGGCCGTCGACCCCGAAACCGCGGTGCGTGCCCATCTGCGGCTGGACGGCAACACCCTGGCAGCCGGGTTTACGGCGCAGGGTTGGGAAAGCCGGTTCGACCTGGACGATTTCGAACGCGTCTTCGTGCTGGGTGCCGGCAAAGCCGGCACCCCTATGGTCCGGGCCATCGCTGGTTTGTTCGGCCCGCGGCTGACCGGTGGGGTAGTCGTGGTCAAACGCGGGCACGCGGATGATGGGCAACTCCGTTCTGGCCCGATTCGAGTGGTGGAGGCGGCCCATCCAATACCGGATCAGAACGGTCTCGAGGCAACGGCCCAAATCGCCGAGCTGTTGCGCCAAACCAATGAGCGCGACCTCGTAGTATGTCTCATCTCCGGCGGCGGTTCCGCCCTATTGACGTTGCCGGCCGGCGACATCTCGCTGCAAGACCTCCAGGACCTCACGCAACTGCTGTTGCGCTGTGGTGCCAGCATCAATGAGATCAACACCATCCGCAAACATGTTTCGCAGGTCAAGGGAGGCCAACTCGCCCGACTGGCCGCGCCGGCAACAGTCATCAGCCTCATTTTGTCGGATGTGGTTGGCGACCCCCTGGACGTCATTGCCTCCGGCCCTACCGTCGCCGATTCCTCCACCTTTGCCGATGCCTGGCAGGTGATACAGAAGTATGCTTTGTCGGAGAAGATTCCGGCCAGCATCGCTAACCACCTGCGAGCCGGGTTGAAGGGCACCATAGCCGATACCCCCAAGGCCGGCGATGAGGTTTTCCAGCGCGTCAGCAATATCTTCGTTGGCAGCAACCGGCAGGCCTGCCAGGCGGCCGCCGAACGTGCCCATCAACTGGGGCTGAACGCCATCATTCTGACGACCTTTCTGGAAGGCGAGGCCCGTGAAGTGGGCAGAGTAGCCGCAGGGTTGGCTAAGGGCCTGGCCCGCGGGGAAACGCGCTGGGCTGGTGGAGCACCGTTGCACCCGCCGGCCTGCCTGATTCTGGGCGGTGAGACGACAGTCACCTTGAAAGGCGATGGGAGCGGCGGTCGCAACCAGGAGGCTGCCCTGGCAGCCGCCATCGCGCTGGCCGGCTGGGACAACGTCTTGGCCGTCTTTTTTGCCACCGACGGTAACGACGGGCCGACAGACGCCGCCGGTGCGTTCGCCGATGGCGGCACGGTTGACCGCGCCCTCAGGCTCGGTTTGGCGCCCCAAGATTACCTGGCGCGCAACGATTCGTATCATTTCTTCCAGCAGCTCGGCGACCTGATCGTTACCGGTCCGACCCAGACCAACGTCAACGACCTGGTCCTGTTGCTCGTTGACCGTTTGAGTGACTGATCGCCGATTGCAGACATCAGACGAGAGGTAAATTCTAACAAGGGGAGTATCCACTATGACAATCAAGTTTGGCACCGATGGTTGGCGGGCGGTCATCAGCGATACCTTCACTTTCTCGAATCTTCAGTTGGTGGCCCAGGCCATTGCCGACTACGTGTTGGAGGAAGTGCAGGCTAACCAGCCGGAAGTCATTGTGGGTTTTGACACTCGTTTTCTCTCCGACCGCTACGCTGCCGAGGTTGCCCGGGTATTGGCCGGCAACGGAATCGTCGCCTGGCTGACGCGGGCCGACGCGCCCACTCCAGCCATCTCCTACAACGTGGTGCACAAAAAGGCGGCAGCCGGTGTTATGATCACCGCCAGTCACAATGCACCACGCTACAACGGGGTCAAATTGAAATCCCGTTATGGGGGATCGGCTTCACCCCAACAGGCGCGGGAAGTGGAGCGTTTCCTGGAGCAGAACCAATACCAGGCGCGCGGACCTAATATGATCGACTACCAACAGGCGCTTGACCGCGACCTGATACGTCGCTTCGATCCCACCTGGGCCTACTACGAACATCTCAGCCAGATCATTGACCTGGACACTATTTCGGAAGGCGAGTTGCGGATCATTGCCGATCCAATGTATGGCTCTGGCCGAAGTTGTTTCCGTGAATTCCTGTCGCGCACACGCACCTGTATTCAGGAGATCCGTGGCGAGATGAACCCCGGCTTCGGCGGTATTCACCCCGAGCCAATTGCCCGCTACCTGACGGCCTTGGTTGCTGCAGTACAGGCAAATCACGCCCATTTGGGATTGGCAACCGATGGAGACGCCGACCGAATCGGCGCGGTCGATGGTCTGGGCAATTTCGTCGACCCGCATCATATCTTCTGCCTGGCTGCTCAGTATCTGGTTGAGAAACGTGGCTGGAGCGGCAGTCTGGTCAAAACGGTGTCGACGACGATGATGGTCGAAAGACTGGCCGCCAGGTACGGACTGCCGGTCATCGAGACACCCGTGGGGTTCAATCACATCGCCGATCTGATGCTGACCGAGGACGTTCTTGTTGGTGGGGAAGAATCGGGCGGGATAAGCATCAAAGGGCACATCCCTGAGGGCGATGGCGTACTGATGGGACTGCTATTGCTGGAAATCGTGGCCGAAGCCAAAGCCCCGCTGCACGAATTGGTCGCTGAGCTGCAAAAAACCGTAGGCCCGGCCTGTTATACACGCCGAGACCTACGGTTGCATCATCCGGTCGCCAAGGAGACCATGGTCAAGCATTTACTGGAAAGTGCTCCGGCCCATATGGCCGGCCAAACTGTGCGCCAGATAGACACTACTGACGGTGTCAAATACCGTTTGGCCGATGACAGTTGGCTGCTCATTCGACCCAGCGGCACCGAACCCGTGTTACGGGTTTACGCCGAAGCGCCTGACGAAGGCTGTGTCAATGACCTGATAGAAACAGGCCACAAGTTGGCTCAGCCCGACTGAATGCCGGCTGCTGGTGCTGTTCGGCGATCTTGTCCCTCCAGGATGGCCGCAATCGGAGCTGAGGTGGCCTGCGTGCCTTCTACCAGCATCCGGCGAACTTCGCCTTCACCCAACCCCAAACGGGTCATTGTCCGTGCGCCCAGTGCAACCAGGT
>CAZHBM010000313.1:0-5020 GCA_964529945.1 uncultured Anaerolineales bacterium
GCATGTACGTCCGGTAGGTATCTCCAAACTGCCGCAGCATCAGCCGCTCCTCGCGAGGCACGCGCACCAGCAGGAACAACACCTGGCAAGCGAGCATCGTCGGCCCGGCCAACCAGTTGTGCAACAACAGCGTTTGAGCCAGCCCCCACAGCAGGTGAGCCGTGTACATTGGATGGCGAATGCGCCGGTAAACACCGCCCGTAACCAGTGCCTGCTCCGCCTGGATGTCGACCACCGGCGACCAGTTTCGCCCCAGGTCAACGTGGGAGCGCCAGAGCATCCAAATGCTCAATGCGAAGCACAAGGCCCCAGCCGCGCCCGACCAGGCCGGCAAGGTGTAGTCGGCCCAATCCAGCCAGCCGGTCAGTGCATAGATCAGCGGCAGGACGAACATGGTGACGAACATCATCCCCATCAATATTTGCTCGATCAAAGGACCCCGGTCGCGGCGTTGGCGGCTGAAGCCCCGCGTATACAAGCCACGGACCAGCGATGCCAGAACGAGGCCCACAAAGAATAAAACGGTATTCATGCTTGGTCTCCACCAGCCCAATTTTCGGCAACCGATTCCGATCTGTTCCGACAGTCTCGGCAACTTCCGGCGCTCTCCCGAATGCCAACCCCATCATACCATGCAACGTCTGGGGCAGGGATTCAAGACAGCCGTCGTTCAACTGACACCGAGCTCTCGCCGGCTCTCCTGCACTACCAACACAGCCGCTTGCCATCCCCTACAGGTTGTTTTTCGGGTCTGTCCCATTTTCTTGGTAGAATGGTCCGGTAAGACGGCGGCACGAACCTGCTTCATAGCCAAGCCCTTGTCTCGGTCCAATTTCTCCCACAAAAGCTTTGGGACACACCCGTTGTATGTTGTATGTCGGCACTTGACCCTAACCCCATTTTGGCCGCATAATGCCAGATGACGTCTGTTTCAGGAGCTTGCCCGTGGATGCACCAACCAATTCTGATTGGTCTTCACCAACCGAATCGCCTCGTCTCGTTATGGAAAGCGGCCCTTGGATGGGCCAGGCTTTTCCACTCATACAGGCGTGGCTGACGCTGGGGCGATCGGCCGACAACGATATTGTCCTGGAAGACGCGGAAATCTCGCGCCATCACGCGCGCATACGCGGCAGTGGAGATAACTGGATTCTGGAGGATCTCGGTAGCACCAACGGTACCTACGTCAACGGCGCCAGTGTAACCGGACCATATCTTCTGCACCACGCCGACGTCATCGGCCTGAGTGAACGCGCCACCTTCACCTTTCGCCACCCATCGCCGATGTATACCGAACCCATGCCACCTAGCAGAATTCCAATCGGCGCTGCACCGGCCACTGGAACCGGCGACTCGGGGAAGCCGCTGGGCAGCAACTCCTGGAAGTTAGCCGGGATTGCCGCCACCATCATACTGGGTGGCATTGCCTGCCTGGTGGTGCTGATTCTATACGGCTATGGTGGAAGCCAATCGGTTATTGCGCCGGCTGCCACCAGCAGCGGCCTGCCTACCGCTGCCGCCGATGTGCAGACCCCGGTCACGGTCCTGTCAACGTCGATACCGCCCGAGCCGTCTGCACAGGTTACCGTCGCGGCCGGCGACCCGTCGCCGGCGACCGTACCAGCCGACGCCAGGCGCCTGGTGGCCGCCGGCGAGGCACAATCGTGCCTGATCACTCCGGCGGGTGACATCGAATGCTGGGGAAGCAACCTGTACGGGAGACTGGGTGACGGCGGCCTTGAGAGCAGCAACGTGCCGGTAGCCCTGCCCAAGCTTCTCCACCCTGCCCAGGCCATCGCTTGTGGGGAACGCCATTGCTGTGCCCAGACAGACGTGGGCCAGGTCTGGTGCTGGGGCGGTAACCAATTCGGACAGCTGGGTAACAACAGCACGCAGGACAGCGACGTGCCGGTGATGGTCTCCAACCTGGCGACCAACCTCGAAGATATCACCTGCGGCAAAGGGTTCACTTGTGCCTTGACGACCGGCGGGCAGATTTTGTGTTGGGGTGACAATTCCGGCGGGCAGTTGGGGCAGGCAGGCGGAAACAAGATATTGGAGCCGGCCGCAGTCGCCGGGCTGGCTGAGGTAAAGGCAATTGCCGCCGGTGACGCCCACACGTGCGCCGTGAACCAATCCGGAGAGGTGTGGTGTTGGGGCATGAACGGCTACGGCCAGTTGGGAACGTATAGTGGCTTCCAGACACCCAGCCCCATCTTGGTGGAAGGACTATCCAAGCCGGCCGTGTCCGTAGCCGCCGGTTCGGCTCACACGTGTGTCCTGGACATTGAGGGAGATGTTTTCTGCTGGGGCGACAACATTCGTGGCCAGCTGGGCAATGGCAGCGATCAGGCCAGCCTGGCGCCGGTACAGGTTCTCGACGTCTCCAACGTGATTGATCTGGCTGCCAGCCAGGACCACACCTGCGCTCTGATCACCGGTGGCGGCCTGAAGTGCTGGGGAGCCAACCTTTATGGGCAGGCCGGCAATGGCAGCACCACCGACGTGTACCAGCCGGTCCAGGTTGGGCGTCTTAAATCGGGTGTAATCAGCGTCGCCGCCGGCTACGAACACACCTGCGCCATGACGGCTGAACACCAGGTATACTGCTGGGGAAACAACGCCGATGGCCAGTTGGGCGACGGGACTGTCACCGATCGCGCCGTCCCCACCCTGGTTGCCGTTTTTTAGTAACCCGACGGCTGTCAGGAACGGTCCTATTCACGCCCCGAGCGCAGGATATTCCACAGCAGCCAAAGTCCGAGAAAGCTGACCAACACCCACACCAGTATCATCAACCAGGTCAACCAACCCCAGGGCCACGCCAGGTTCAGCGATGGTATCAGCAGCGCCAATGCCAGGATGAAGGCGCTGACCAAAATCCCCAAAGTCAGCCGGTTGGCGATGCGGTTCAGGTGACCGGTGGTTTGGGGAAGCTCCTGAATCCCCAATTGAATGCGTAACTCTCCGTGCTCTGCCTGGTCGAGCAACCGCACGACGTGACGCGGCATCACGCGCATCAGGTCCGTCCAATCGGTAATGCTTTGCAGAACCGTCGGTCCCCAATGAGAGGGCGACCACATCTCGCGGGCGAAACGTTGCACGTAGGGTCGCGACACGGCCACAATGTCGAACTCGGGATCGAGTCTGAGTGCCAGGCCTTCCATCACCCCTAATGTTTGGCTCAGCAACCACAGGTTGCTGGGAAAACGCAGATGATGTCGGAAAATGACCGGCATTGTGTCTTCAAACATTTCGCGGAAACGAACGTCCTGCAGTGAAACGCCATAATATTTCAGCATCAGCCGGCGCAGGTCCCGGTGTAGAGCCGCCCGATCGACGTGCCGGCCGGCAACTCCCATCTGCACCATCTGGTCGATGATACCATCCACATCCTGCTGGATCAGGCGCACGTACAGCCGCACCAGGTTGGTTCGGTCGGCATTCTCCAAAGCACCTACCTTGCCAAAATCCATGACACCGATGACCTCACCAGGAAGAACGAAAAAGTTGCCCGGGTGAGGGTCCGCGTGGAAGAAACCCTCTTCCAACACTTCTTTGACAATCATCCGGGCACATTTCAGGGCCACCCGGTGCCGGTCGTAACCAGCCGTTTCCAATGCCTCGACATCGTCAATTTTGATACCGGTGATCCGTTCCATAACCAAAATGCGCCGGGTGGAATAGTCCCAATACACGCGTGGTATTTTCAGCTCGGTTTCATCGGCAAACATTTTTCGAAAGTGGTCGGCATTACGCGCTTCGCGGCGATAGTCGAGCTCGCTCTGAAGGATCACAGCGAATTCCTCGGCCACTTCCTGCAGATCGTAAATGTCTCCCAACGGCGTTCGTTGTTGCGCCAACCTGGCCAGGTCGTACAGAATGTCGAGGTCCAAATCAATGGTAGGGCCGATGTTCGGTCGTTGGACCTTGATCACCACCGCCTGTCCGTCAAGCAGCGTGGCGGCGTGCACCTGGGCCAACGAAGCAGCAGCCAGCGGCGAAGGGTCCCAGGAAGCAAACAGCTCGGCCATTGGCCGCCCCAACTCGTCCACGATACGCTGTTCAATTTGCTCCCAGTCCACCGCCGGAGCGGCATCCTGCAACCGGCTCAACTCGGTAATTATGTCCGGCGGCAGCAAGTCCGGCCGGGTACTCAAGAGTTGCCCCAACTTGATGAAGGTAGGGCCAAGTTCTTCCAGCGCCAATCGCACGTGCTCGGCAGTGGTCAGGCCTGCCGGTTCCTGCCGGTTGAGCAGCCGATGTGGGAGATTCAATCGCTGGTCCAAACCCAATTGGTCCAGTAGTACCCCGAAGCCGTGTCGGGCGAGGACTTCCGCTATCTGCCGGTAGCGATTTATGTGCCGCGGTGTAATCAAGTTAGGTCCTCCTCGGATCGCGTGTCACTGCAACTGCTCCCAGCGCTGATCGGTAGACTGCAACAAAAACATATCGCCCGACGCCGTCTCAAATAACAGGCCATTTTCAAATTCCTGGACCTTGGCGTCCGTCAGGCTTTCTTCGGACGTCGCATTGCCCAACTGCTCACGCACCTGGTTCTGTTCGCACCACACCTTGCCAAAACCGCGTTGCGGGGTAGGCGGCGTCTGCGACGGTGCGGTTTGGCTGCAACTATAGGACGGCATGTCCGCCTGCCAGGTGTCTTGATATTGGCTGTAGTCACCGCCTTGGGCCAGGACGTAGATGAGCTGGTTGTCACTACGCCAAATCATACGCCCGCCCTCGAAGGTCTGTAACGCCAATGGCACATTTAGCGACGCCACCGGACACCCCAATTGGTCGACCCGGCTACGCCACTGCTCGACAAAAAAGCCAGGGCTAAAAGGACAATCCACCGGCTGCTGAATACTGGCGGCCGGCAACGTGGGCGTGTTGACGGGTAGCTCTGCCTCAACGGTCAAATCAGCTTGAGTAGGCGACGCCGGTTGTCCGGTTTCGGCGTCTACCCAATTCGCTGCCTGGTCCGCCGACACGTAAATGCCAGCTGCGTTGACGGCTG
>CAZHBM010000314.1:0-5002 GCA_964529945.1 uncultured Anaerolineales bacterium
ACCCACCGCGACCGAGAACATGGCCTGCACCCGCTGCTGGAAGAGCGCAAAGACATCAAGGCCATTGGCCTGGTGTTGGTGACTTCCGACAAGGGATTGTGCGGCGCCTACAATCTCAATCTCGTTCGCCTGGCAGCGGATTTCGTTACGCAGCAGGCCAGGCCGGTTCATTTGTTCACCGTCGGCCGGCGCGGGCGCGATTTTATGCGGCGTCACGTGCGCTCGGCCAAGCTCATCGCCGATTTCTCGGAACAGTTGCCGGCGCGTCCGACGTCAGTGGATATCCGACCCCTTGCCCGCGCAGTCATCGAGGGCTTTTCGTTGGGGGACGTTGACGAAGTATACATAGCCTATACCGAATTCATCAATACACTGTTGCAGACTCCCCGGATCCGTCGCCTGTTGCCGATAACTCCGCAGCTGGGTGACGAAATGGTGATCAAGAAATACCTGCCGGAGGATGAACCGGCCATTACCGGCGACTACATATTTGAGCCCAACGCTCAGGCGGTTCTTGATTCGGTTTTACCCCGTTTTACGGAATTGCAGATCTACCAGGGGGTTCTGGAGGCGTTGGCCAGCGAACACAGCGCCCGCATGGTTTCTATGCGCAGCGCCACCGAAAACGCCAACGCGTTGATTGATGATCTCACCCTCAGCTTCTATCGCGCCCGCCAGGAGGCCATTACTACGGAAATGATAGATATCGCGGGTGGCGCCGAAGCCCTTCATAGTGAGGGCTAGCGAAGCTGAGTGCCAGAGATATGAGTGAAGGAGGAATTTAGTAATGGCAAAAGGCACCATCGGGCACATCGTTCAAATCACGGGGGCTGTTGTTGACGTTGCCTTTCCCCCCGAAATGTTGCCAGAGATTTACAATGCCATAGAAGTAACCGTGGGCGGCCAAAATGGCAACGACAGCCACATACTGGTGCTCGAAGTGCAGCAGCATATGGGAGACGATTGGGTTCGCTGTGTGGCGATGGGGGCTACCGAGGGCTTGAGACGAGGCCTGACCGCGGTCGACACAGGGGCACCAATTTCAGTACCCGTCGGACCGGGCACACTGGGACGCATATTCAATGTACTTGGCCAAACAGTCGATAACGCGGGACCGGTAGACGTTGATGAGTACTACCCAATTCATCGCCTGGCGCCCGATTTTGAAGACCAGATAACAGAAGCCGAGATCTTTGAGACAGGCATTAAAGTCATCGACCTGATTGCGCCTTTCACCAAAGGTGGTAAGACCGGCATCTTCGGTGGTGCCGGCGTGGGCAAAACCGTGATCATCATGGAACTCATCTATACCCTGGCCTCAGAGCACGGTGGTTTCTCTGTTTTCGCCGGTGTGGGAGAGCGTACCCGTGAAGGAACCCAGCTTTGGAACGAGATGAAGGAATCAGGTGTCATCGACAAGACCGTGATGGTCTTTGGACAGATGAACGAACCCCCTGGGGTGCGTTTGAGAGTCGCATTGAGCGGGTTAACGATGGCGGAACACTTCCGAGATCAAGGGAAGGATGTCCTCCTGTTCATTGATAATATTTTCCGCTTTGTTATGAGCGGAGCTGAAGTTTCGGGTCTGCTGGGCCGAATGCCCAGCGCGGTTGGCTACCAGCCAACGTTGGCCACCGAAATGGGCGCACTTCAGGAGCGCATTACCTCAACGCGCAAAGGTTCGATTACCTCTATGCAGGCTGTCTACGTTCCGGCAGACGACTACACCGACCCGGCGCCGGTGACGACGTTCGCTCACCTGGACGCCACCATTTCGCTGGAACGCTCGATCGCCGAACAGGGTATTTATCCGGCGGTCGACCCACTGGCATCCAATAGCCGCATCCTCGATCCGAGGATCGTCGGTGAGGAACACTATAATGTGGCGCGTGGGGTGCAGCAGGTATTGCAGCGCTACCGGGATTTGCAGGACATTATCGCCATTTTGGGCATTGACGAACTCAGTGAAGAAGACAAGCTGACGGTATCGCGCGCGCGCAAGATCAGCCGCTTCTTCTCGCAACCCATGTTCGTGGCGACACAGTTCACCGACCAGGAAGGACGTTACGTTCCTACTCACGAGACCGTGCGCGGGTTCAAGATGATCCTGAATGGCGAATTGGACAACATTCCCGAACAAGCTTTCCGGATGGTCGGCACTATCGACGAGGCGATCGAGGCCGGCAAGCGAATGAACGAGTGAAACGGGTGAAGCTGGGTACGTTTGGGGACGGCTATGGCGTTCAAGCTTGACATTGTCACAATTGAAGGCTCGTTGTATTCTAAGGAAGTCGATATGGTGACGGCGCCCGGTATCGATGGCCAGATGGGCATATTGCCTAACCACGCGCCCCTGTTAACGGCGTTGGACGTCGGCGTGCTCAAGGTGAAACGCGGCTTGCGTGAAGAGCAGTTTGCCATCGGTGGCGGTTATATGGAGATACTGCCCCATCAGGTGACAATATTGGCCGACACGAGTGAGCGGGCCGAGGATATAGACCTGGAGCGCGCCGAAGCTGCCCGTGAACGGGCACAGGAGTATCTGCGCTCTCATGCAGGCGAGACGGATACCGTCGAGTATTCTCACGCTCAGGCTACGCTGCGCAAGTCCACCGTCCGTATCAAATTGGCACGGACACAGAGGCGGCGGCGTCCGGCCCGTCCTGGTGACAGCGACAGGTCCACGCCCAGCTAATTACTACTTGGAGATAGGATGTTCGAGAAAAAAATTGGCATAGATTTGGGGACGGCCAACATTTTGGTATACGTGAAGGGCCGTGGTATTGTCGTTCAAGAGCCATCTATTGTGGCCGTGTCAATCAACGACAACAAGATTGTGGCCGTGGGCGAAGAGGCTCGCATGATGTTGGGGCGCGTACCAGAGGCAATTGAGGTGCTGCACCCCTTGCGAGAGGGCGTTATCGCCGATTATGTGGTCACTGAGGCGCTGCTGCGCTATTTCATCGATATGATCGCCGGGCGGTTCCGACTGTTCCGGCCAATTGTGATGGTGAGCGTCCCCGTTGGGGTGACCAGTGTTGAGGAGCGGGCGGTAAGAGACGCCGCGCGCCAGGCCAGCGGACGCGAAGCTTACGTCGTGCCCGAGCCTTTGGCGGCCGCCATCGGCGCCGGTATGCCCATCGACACGCCCACGGGCAATATGGTGGTCAACATCGGCGGCGGTACCAGTGAAGCCGCAGTCGTTTCGATGTATGGTATCGTCGTTTCCGGGTCGGTACGCATGGGGGGTCTCAAACTGGATGATGCCATCGCCTCCTACGTTCGCCGCAAGTACAACCTGGTCATCGGTGAACAAACGGCGGAGGAGATCAAGATCAATATTGGCAGCGCCTTGCCTATGGAAGAAGTACTGGAGATGCAAATCAAGGGCCGCGACCAGGTGGCCGGCCTGCCACGCACAATCACCATCAATTCCAACGAGGTGACCGAGGCCATGGCCGAGCCGCTGACGTCTGTTGTTGGCGTGGCCAAGAGCGTGCTCGAGCAGACGCCGCCGGAACTGGCTTCCGACATCATCGATCGTGGTATGGTCGTCGCCGGCGGTGGGGCCTTGCTGCGCAACATCGACCGTTTGTTGACGCAAGAGACCGGCGTGCCGTGTTATCCGGCCGAGGAGCCGATGGCCTGCGTTGCTCTCGGCGCTGGACGGGCCATCGACATCTACGATGCCATACAGCGGAGCATCGTCAGCTATTAGCGCAGCACTCAGTGTGATTTGCCGAGAGGGCTCCGGATCTGATCCGGAGCCCTCTTTTCTTCATTTTCCGGCCGTTTCTCTGGCCGTTGCCGCATAGTCATTGACCGGTTGGGATCGTTGGAGAGCGACCCGGTTGCCCCACGCATTTCATCGACCGCATTCTCTATTCGGGTTGAAACTCGATCCGGCTGAAGGTTGCGGCGACCTGGGGCCGGCTTATGCTCGCTCCGACGGCAATGGTAACCGGTTTGATCTCGTCCATCAATTCCGGCACGCTTCCCCGGGCGGCGCCCTTGATGCCGACGGCGGCCTGGCTCCAGCGGAACTTCTGGCGCAGATCACCGGACATGCCGGTAGTCGCCAGGGCAGCCACCGCTTCTTCGGACAGGTTCATCGAGGCCTCATCGGCCACAGCCAGGGCGACCAGCCTGCCGTCGGGTATTGTGTGGATGAAGGCTGCCATTCGGGCCGACGCCTGCGGGTCCAGGTGGGTATCATAAGCCGCTACCTGGATGTCTCCTGATGGCTCGATAACCGCCAGGTTATACCCGCGTAAATTGTCGGAAACGTCAATCCCGTTGACGTATATGTGCCCGAAGTTGCCGACTTCCTCCCCCGCGCTGGACACCAAAAGAGTCTGAGGATGGTGTTCGCCCAGGAGTGCCCCAAAAGATTCTAACGGATAAAGGTCATCAAAACTGATGGTGAATGTGTTCAACCCGTCGCTGATGGCAAACTGGGGCACGTTGATCGAGTAATCGTGCCAGCCAGCCAACAAGCTCACCGGTGGTGACTGCCAATGCGCCGTACTCACTGTTAGGCGCTGGTTGTCGTCGGGCGCATAGGCTCGCCACTTCATTTGTTTGTCACCCTTGGCCAAAGTGGCGAATATGTGCACCGATGGCTGTTGCGCCCAGAGAGTCTGCTGGCTCTCGGGCACCGTCTGGAATGTCTGCGTCCCGGCTGGCGGCCAATCGGCCTGGATGTCCGGCACTGGCGCCCATCCCTCGCCCAAATAGAGGCGGACCAGTGGATTGGTGGCCTCGATCACTACACCGCGTGGCAGGGGCGGCAATTCCACCGCGTAGGCGCGCACGTCTGCCGCCCGGCTTATCAAGCTCACCGGCAATACCGCCTCGACGTATGGAATGGTCTCCCCCGGGGTCACATCCGGCGGTTGGGCGGCGCGCTCACCCGAGCGCACGACTACCGTGCTGATATTGAAAAAGCGCATCACGTCGGTAGCGACGGCTTTGTCCGCCTGCACCTGCCCGTCGGTCAATC
>CAZHBM010000315.1:0-4999 GCA_964529945.1 uncultured Anaerolineales bacterium
GAGACGTTGGTTTCACCAAGGAAGTGAGATATGGAAGAACGGCTGCAGAAAATCCTGGCGCGGGCCAACTTCGGCTCGCGCCGTAAATGTGAAGACCTGATCACTGCCGGCCGGGTGACCGTGAACGGCAAAATGGCCGAGTTGGGGCAGAAGGCCGACCCGCAGAACGACGAAATCCGCGTGGATGGCAAAGTAATCCGCTTGCCCGACGAGTTCGTCTACATCGCGTTGCACAAACCTCCCAATGTGCTTTCGGACGGAGCCGATGCCCGGTCAGACTCGCCGACGGCGCGTGACCTGGTGCCGGTTCCTGGACATTTGTATCCGGTCGGACGACTGGACCTGCGCAGTGAAGGATTGTTGCTGCTGACGAATGATGGCGAACTGGCTAACCTGCTCACCCATCCGCGTTACGAACACAGCAAGGAGTATCGGGTGCTGGTGGAAGGATTTCCCGACGAAGATAGCCTGGAAAGCTGGCGCCAGGGCATTTTTTTGGATGGGCGCCGGACGGCGCCGGCCGAAATCAAGGTGCTGGAACGAGGACCCAAACAAACCTGGCTGCGGGTGGTGCTGCGTGAGGGACGCAAGCGCCAGATTCGAAAGATCGGCGCCAAATTGGGCTTTCCCGTGCGGCGCCTGATCCGGGTGCGCTTGGGACCGATTGAATTGGGCAGTCTTGGGCCGGGTGATTGGCGTCATCTGCGCGAGGGTGAGGTGAAACAGTTGCGCGAGATCAAGACCAACCAGCCTCGGCGCAAAAAGAGCGGTGGGCCGCGGCAGTCCGGTCGCCGGCGTGGAAAACAAATCAACACTTGAGGTGGATAGTTGGCTCAGCCTTGTGTCATAGCAATTGATGGGGAAGCGGCCTCCGGTAAAAGCACGGTGGCCGGTTTGTTGGCAGAGCGGTTAGGATACCTGTATCTGGATACGGGTTCGATGTACCGGGCGGTCACCTGGGCGGCCTTGAACCAGGGAGTAGCCATTGAGAATGAAGCCGGCGTGACGCAGGTGGCGCAGCGACTGAATATTCGGGTGACCCCGGAAAAAGCAGATGACGGCCGCCAATATACGGTTTATGTAGATGGCCGGGACGTGACCTGGGCCATCCGGGAGCCGGAAGTGGATGCCGACGTTTCGGCGGTGTCGGCCTACTTGGGGGTGCGCCAGGCACTGACCAGGCAGATGCGCCAGATCGCCGCCGAGCGCTGTGTCATTATGGTTGGGCGGGACATCGGTACGGTGGTACTGCCCGACGCTGATCTGAAAATCTACATGTGGGCTACCCTGGAGGAACGTGCCCGCCGGCGCTGGCGTGAGAGTTGCCGGCGCGGCGAGAACGCCGACTTCCAAGAAGTACTGGACAGTATGCGCCGGCGCGATCGGATCGACAGCAACCGGCGGCACGCGCCGCTGCGGCCGGCCGACGATGCGATTCACGTCCAAACAGACGGCGTTACAGCCGAGCAGGTGGCGGAACAGATTCTGGCGCTGGAAACCAATCCCCGGGCGGCGCAGGGCTGAATGATGGCGCAGCAGCGGATGGGTGGCACCATCAGCGCAATCGAGGCCGGCGGTTTGGGGGAGCGATTGGGCCTGCGGGCGGGCGACCGGCTGCTGAGCATCAACGGCCAGCCGTTGCGCGACGTGATCGATTTCCGCTATTACAGCGCCGACAACGAGTTGACGTTGGACGTCGAGCGCGATGAGCAGGAACTGGTCGTCAGCGGCGAACGTGACTTTGGCGAGCCAATGGGCATTCAGTTTGCCCATCCGACTTTCGACGTGGATATCCGGCGCTGCGTCAATCGTTGCCCCTTCTGCTTTGTGACCCAATCTCCGCCCGGCATGCGGCGTAGCCTGTATGTCAAGGACGACGATTATCGTTACAGCTTCCTTTTTGGGCACTTCGTCACCCTGACCAACCTCGACCAGAGCGATTGGCAGCGGATCGAGGTGCAGCACCTCAGCCCGTTGTACGTCAGCGTGCACGCCACCGAACCGGTGTTACGCGCCCAGTTGCTGGGACGGGAGGGTCTGCCCGACGTAATGGATCAATTACACTGGCTGCAGGCGCGCGACATTCAGGTTCACACCCAGCTGGTTCTGCTGCCGGGGGTCAACGACGGAGCGCACCTGGAACGCAGCCTGGAAGACCTGGTGTCGCTTTACCCCACCGTGCAGTCGATCTCCATCGTGCCGGTCGGCCTGACGCGTTTCTGCCGCGAGTCCCTGCGCCCCTATCGCCGAGACGAGGCGAGACAGCTACTGGCGCAGGTTGAGCCGTGGCGGGTCGAATGTCGGTGCGAGCTGGGAACGACGCTGATCTACCCCTCTGATGAATGGTATCTTTTGGCGCGACGGACGCCGCCGCCGGCCACCCAATACGACGGTTTCGGCCAGTTGGAGAACGGCGTGGGTATGGTGCGCCAATTTGTGAACGACTGGCGCCGGCTCAAGGGGCGGCTGGCGCGTCAGAACCCGGCCGGTGGCTGGCCGTTGGCCGTCCGGCGGGCTACGCTGGTGTGCGGGCAGTTGGCGGCCGGCGTGTTGCAGCAATTCGCCGATCAGGCCAATGCCCTGCTGGGCTGCGAGTTGCACGTGCTGCCGGTGAAGAATGATTGGTACGGTGCCGTGACCACGGTATCGGGTCTTTTGACGGCGCGCGACGTACTGGCCGCACTGCAGGCGGACCGTGACGGGCGGCCGGAGGCGGTTCTGTTGCCGCGGGTGATGTTCGACAATGCCGGCCAGGTGACGCTGGACGGCAAAACGCTGCCGGAGATGAGCCGGACATTGGGAGTGCCGGTGCTGGTAGCCCAACATCCGGACGAGGTAGTGGCGGCTGTGTTGGGCGGATCGGGCGCGACGACCGCTTTGTCGCCCAAGGAAGGTTGGTGGGGTGAACAGAACCGGCCTTTCTGGCAGGTGCGGGGCCGGTCCGAATAGACAACTATGGATGTGTCAGGAATTGTGAGTGGCTGATGGAAACAGAACCGATAGACAGCAGGCTGCTAGACAGAATTTTACCCCAGGTGCAGAAACCGGCCCGGTATACGGGCGGCGAATACAACAGTGTGGTCAAGGATTGGGATGGCATCGACGTCAAGGTGGCGCTGGTCTTCCCGGACGTGTACGACCTGGGAATGAGCAATATGGGCCTGACCATTCTGTATGACCTGCTCAACCGCCAACCGGACGTACTGGCCGAGCGGGCTTTTGCCCCCTGGGTCGATATGGAAGCGGCGATGCGGTCGACGGGTTTGCCGCTATTTTCGCTTGAGACACGGCACGCGCTGGCCGATTTCGATATTATCGGCATCAGCCTGCCCTACCAGCAACTGTATACCAACGTCCTGACCATTTTGGACCTGGCGTTGCTGCCGTTGCGCAGCGCTGACCGGGACGAATATCACCCGTTGGTGGTGGCCGGCGGCAGCGCCGTCTACAACCCGGAACCAATGGCCGACTTCTTCGATCTGATGGTGGTCGGCGAGGGTGAGGATGTTGTCCTGGAGCTGGTAGCCGCTTATCGCCAGGTGCGCCATCTGGACCGGCCGACGCAGTTGAAGCGGCTGGCCGGCATCGACGGCGTGTACGTGCCGCGCTTTTATGCGCCACGTTACAGTGACGAGGGCCGGCTACAGGGCCACGACCTTCTGGAGGCGGAAGCGCCGGCCGCCGTCACCAAGCGGATCGTCAGTCCTTTGCCGCCGCCGGTGACACGGCCGGTGGTGCCCTTTCTGGACGTGGTGTTTAACCGGGCGGCGATTGAAATCCAACGCGGCTGCACCCGCGGCTGCCGTTTTTGCCAGGCGGGTATGATCTACCGGCCGGTGCGCGAACGGCCGGTGGAGGAGGTGGTGCAGGCGGTGCGGGAAACGGTGCACCAGACGGGTCACCGCGAGGTGGGCCTGCTCAGCCTTTCCAGTACCGACCACAGCCAGATCGAGCGACTGGTGCGCGAATTGCAGTCGTTGGCCGACGACGAGCAGTTGTCGATTTCGCTGCCCAGCTCGCGCATCGAGAGCGTAACGGTTCAACTGGTGGACATGCTGACGCAAGGCCGGCGGACCGGTTTCACCTTCGCGCCTGAGGCAGCCAGCGACCACTTGCGTGACGTGATCAACAAGTCGATTCCTACTGCAGAGCTGCTGCAGGTGGCCGACATGGTCTTCAGCCGGGGCTGGCGACAGATCAAACTGTATTTTATGATCGGCCAACCCACGGAAACGGATGAAGATGTGCTGGCGATTGCCGAACTGGCCCAGGCCGTGCTGGCCGTGGGCCGCAAATACCACGGCAACAAGGCCCAGGTGCGCGTGGGGGTGAGCACCTTCGTGCCGCAACCGCATACCCCCTTCCAGTGGGTAGCCATGGCAACGCCCGAGGACATCGAGCACAAACAAGGACTGCTCAAGCGGGCCTTTGGGCGCGGTCGAGGTATCATCTTCAACTGGAACGATGCCCAGGAATCACTGCTGGAAGCGGCGCTGGTACGTGGCGACCGCCGCCTGGCGGCGGTTATTGAACGGGCGTGGCGTTCCGGCTGTCGCTTCGACGGCTGGCACGAACATTTCAAGTCCCATTTATGGTGGCAGGCGTTTCAAGAAACCGGCCTGAATCCCGAATGGTACGCCACCCGCCCGCGTGACGAGGATGAGGTCTTCCCGTGGGATCACATCAACGCCGGCGTGGCCAGAGCCTGGCTGTGGCGCGATTGGCAGGCGGCACAGCGTGGCGAAACGCGGATTGACTGTCGCCGCCAATGCACCGCTTGTGGTATTTTGACCACCTTTGCCGACGAACGTCGCCGTGCCGCCGCCTCGGCCTGGGGCTGCCCGCCCCTCAAATGATGCCGGTCGCCGGGTGATTGGGCGCCCTTCTTCAACACCGTTTCGTGCCGGGCGCCTATCGTCATAGTGCCTCGAACTCGGTGCGGCGGATGATCTTCTCCTGCAACCTCTAATTCAACTCAGTCAAATAAGCCCCGTAGCCG
>CAZHBM010000316.1:0-4980 GCA_964529945.1 uncultured Anaerolineales bacterium
GCCGAATTGTGGGCGACCGTGATTGCGTCAGCTCTCACCAACTCGGCCAGGTTATAGACGGCACCACCGCTGACGGCTGTGTTGCTGGTACAGCTCATCGCCGACAATTGGGTCTCTCCACTGACGTGGTAGATAGCGCCACCCAACTCAGCCGCGTTGTCACTGACGTCAGTGTTGGAAATCGACACCGGCCCACTCTGGAGGAAGAGGCCGCCACCGTGGGTCGCCGTGTTGCTGAAAATCCGCGTCCACCGGCCGCCGTCCTCCCCTATCACCAATTGGCCGCCGTCATTCAGGAGGCCGCCGCCGTAAATCGCCTGGTTGCCACTGATGACGCTGCCCAGAACCTGCAAACGGCTGCCCGGCTGCTGGCTGGCGTGGTAAATGCCGGCACCGCTGTCGGCATAACCGCCGCTCAGAGTCATGTGGGAGATCACAACCGTTTGCGCCACACCGGTGTCGGTGATGACGACCACACGGCCCAATCCCTGCGCATCCAACGTGGTCACGTTGCCGGCCGCGTAGGCGAAACCGGTGTCGAAGCCACCCTGAAGGACCAGTGGTTTGTCGATGTAGACCGTCTGGCTGAAGACCTGCCCGCCGGCAGTCCGCGGCTGGACACCGCGACAGACGCCGGCCACCTGGATGACGTCGTGATTCCAGGCCTCATCCACCGCTTGCTGCACGACACCGTAGATTTCGGCCGTGCGCGCGTTTCTGGCCAGGCAGCCAAACACCTCGTCCGCGCCAATGTCATAGCCCTGGTTTATCGGCCGCAGATTGTCGTCAATATCCGTGTCCAGGTAGGTGGTTGGGTCGGCCCGGTCGACCGCCGGCGAATCGTAATTCAGGTGGAAATCCGCCGCAGCCACATTCAGAAAACTCGGATCGGCGGCAATCGAATGGCTGCCGGTGAAAATATTGCTGTCGGCCGAAGAAGGCGCCGAGTTGGCCCGAAAATCGTTGTAGTCCAGCATACCTGCCAGACCCAGGTTGCGGTACACGCCGCCGCCGGCAGTCGTCGCCGAATTGGCGGCCACAATCGTGTTGGTTATGGCCAGGTAATTGCTGTTGGCGGCATATAGACCGCCGCCATAGCCGGCCGCCTGGTTTCCGTACAACGTGTCGTTGACCAGCCGGGTGGAACTGAAGTTGCTGTACAGTGCCCCACCGGCTCCACTGGCGGCCGTATTGCTGTAGACAAAGCTGTTGACCATCGACAGGCTGCCGCCGGCACCATAAACCGCACCGCCGCTGCCGGCCGAATTGTCGCCCAGCCTGCTCCGCGCCATCTCCAGACTGCCGCCCTGCTGGAAAACGGCGCCGCCTTGGGTGGCCTGGTTGGCCAGAAGCGTCGCGTCGGTGATGAGCACCGTCCCGGCCAGGTTGTACAGGGCGCCGCCGCTGATGGCCGAGGTGGCCGAAATGGTCACCTGGGTCAAAATCGGCTTGCCGCTACCGACGTAGATGCCGCCGCCGCGGTCGCTCGCCTGGGTATTGGAAATCAGTACCTGTTGCAGAGTCGGGCTGCCGTTCTCAATGTAAATACCGCCGCCGCGGTTAGCCATACTGTCCAGGATTTGTAGGTCGCTCAGGCGCGGTGAAGAATAGCCCTGTAAATAGATTCCGCCCCCCACGCCGGCCGATTGGGCATTGGCAATGGTGAGATTCTCGATCACTGGTGGCGTTGGCAACGCCGGTAGGGAGACACGGATGCCGCGGCCAGTATGATCAACGTCGATCACCGTATCAGCCGGGCTCCCGACGACAGAATCGAAACTGGCGTCGTAACCACCATATACGTTGACGACTTGATTAATAAATATGCCGCCTGGTTGCGGGTAGGTGCCTAAACTGATCAGGATACTGTCACCTGAAGCCGCCTGGCTGAGGGCGTAAGCAATCCCGGCGCAAGGCCAGGTTTTCTCCTTACAGTTGTTGTTGGTGTTGACACCATCCGTCCGGACGTAGCGCTGGCCGGTGGTGGCATTGGCCGTCGTGGTGTCGGTTACCACCGCCCGGATCTGGGGATCGGCCAGCGAGGTGACCGTCAACGAGATGAGATCTGTCAGGCCTACCGGTGCGGTATCGGTGACGCGCGACCGCACGGTGATCAGTTGTGTCCCACCGTGAGCCAGGGTGATGGTGCCGGTAGGCGCCATCAGGTAGCCCCAGCCCAACGAAGATTTCAAGGTGAGGGTAAACGTGTCGGTCGGCCCGGTATTGGTCAGAGTATGCGTGTAGGTCAACACCTCGCCCGGGTCGCCGTTCTCGGCGTAGTTGGGCGCCAGGCGAATGCCGCGCTCGACAATCTCGTCAGTCACCGCGGCCTGAGCGGCCGGGTTGCTGGTGGAGGTGGCCGTAATGAACGTCTGGTTGTAGACCGGTTGACCCACCGAGACCGGCACCGATACGACCACCAAAAAGCTCAGCCCCTGACCGTTGCCGATGACCACCGGCGAACTGAGACCCACCAGGCGCGCCGGCCAGCCTTCGCTATTGCTGACCTGAATCGCAAACGAGTCCTGCAGGCTGGTAATGGTGCCGCTGTTGGTAATCCGGTGAGTGAAGGTCAGCGGCCGGCCGACGATCAGCGCCGTGTTTGTCACCACGCGCGGAGTTTCCAGGCCGTCTCCAAGGGCGGCCGCCGCGTAAACCAGGCTTTCGTCGGCGCCGATGTCCGAGTAGGGTCCCTGCGGGCGAGAGTCGCCCTCAAAGTCCACGTCCAACGTGGCAGCCGGATCGGCCCGATGGATAAGCGGTGAAGCCAGCGTCAAGTGATAATCGCCGGCGGTAGCATCTTTGAACAGCGGGGCGACGGAAATGTCGCGCGCCCCCGGTAGCACCGACCCGTAGTCGGCATCGCCGCTGCCGGCCTGATTGTCGTAGAAGTCGTTGTAGTCCAGCGTGACTCGCGCCGGCGGACCGTCAATGCCGCCGCCGCTGCCGCCGGCTACGTTGCTGTAAACGATCGAATTGCGAATTTCCAACTGGCCGCTGGCGTGGACGTAAACACCCCCGCCGCTGTCAGCCGAATTGAAGGCCAGGGTGTTGAACTCCAGGTCGGTTGTACCACCCGCGCTGTACAGGCCGCCGCCAAAAGTGGTAGCCTGGTTGGCATAGAGCACGCTGTTGCGCACCGTTGCGTTGACCAGGCTGCCCAGGTAGATACCGGCGCCAGGTCCGGCTTTGCCGCCGGTGATGTGCAGTTTGTCCAGCACCACATCCACATCGCCGACTACGTACACCGCCCGGCCCAATTGCTGGGCGTCTAGAATGGTGGCATAGCGAGGATTGGTCCAATCGGTGACCGTATAACCACCGCTGACGGTCAGGTTCTTGTCGATGTAAAGGGTCTGGGTCATCCCGGCGTGGAATTGAGGCAGACAGCGACCGGCCACTTGCACCGTGTCGCCGTTTCCGGCAGCCGACACGGCTGCCTGGAGGTCGGTATAGACGCGTCCACCCGTCACCCGAGCGTAACAATTGCCGGCAGCGGTGTATTCGTCGGCACCCCGGTCGACTGCCGCCCCAAACGGCCGTCCCTGGCCTTCAAAGTCGGTTGCCGGCGCACCGGCAGCAATGGCGCTGTCCCTGGCCGGAGAATCGGGAAAGGAAATGTGGAAGTCGAAGGTCTCGCTATTGACAAACAAAGGGTCGGTAATACGGTTGCTGCTCGCCAGTGTGGACGGGTCGACGGTCACACCACCGACACTGACCTGGTCGGGCGTGTTGGCGTAGAAGTCCACGTAATTTATCGTCACACCCAGGGCATTGCTGTCGCTGTATACGCCGCCCCCGGCCACCCCGGCGCTGTTGCTGATGATGAGGCTGTTGGTGATGAACAAGCGACCGTTATAGACGTTGATCCCGCCGCCATACCAACTGGCCACATTGCCGAATATGGTGTCGTTGGTCAACCTCACTACACCCTGGTTGACATGGATACCGCCGCCGGTCCATGGTTCATTCGGCGCCTGGTTGGCATAGATCAGGCTGTTGTCAATGGAAACGTCGCCACTGCCCACAAAAATGCCGCCGCCGGCAACGTCGGTCACGTTACTGTAGATGTGGCACGCCTGGATATTGACCGTCCCGGTAAGTACCATAATTCCGCCACCGATCGACGCGGCGTAATTGGAGTATACCCGCGATCGCACCAGTTGCAGCCTGGAGGCACTGCCCAAACTAAAGATGCCTGCACCCCGGTTACTAACCTGATTGCCGAAGACTTGCACATCGACCAACGTCAACTGGCCGGCGTTGTAGATACCCCCACCGTCGAGTTCTTCGGTCGTGCTGCTGCCACCGGTCAATTGAAGACCTTGAATGGTTACCGACCGGCCCGAATTAACCGTCACAACCCGGCCGGTTTGCTGAGCATCGACGCGGGTGAGGTTGGCGTGGGGATCCGCCAGCAGCCAGTTGGTCGTCGTATAGCCGCCAACCAACGTCAGATTCTTGTCAATGGTCAGACGGCCCACGTACGTACCGGCAGCCACCCGGATTTCGTCGCCCGAGCCGGCGTTGTTCACCGCCCGCTGGATGGTACGGCAGGGGTTGCTCATCGAGCACAAGCCACTGTCCACACCGCTGGTTGCCACGTAGTGAGGGCCGCCGGCGCGCACGCTTTGGGCCGGCAATAGTGAAAACAAGGCGATACATAGGCAGACCAGTGGTAACCCAACGGCCAGCGACAGGCGCCCAAAAGCGACAGACCGCGCCGGAGGTGACCAATCGGGTCTCACAAGGTCGGCGTCGGACAACCGGGGAGACCGGGACCAAGACTCAACTGGTGGGGCAGTGAATCTGCGCATAAGCTCACTCCACAGGGTTTTGCACGCCTGACCCGGCGGTCAAAGGATGCATATACAGCGACGCATATTGTGACTATCTGCAACGGACCGGTCCTCTACCACGTGGCCTCGCGATAGCCCCCGCCGGCGGCAGCTCGAACCGCGCCGTTGACCGAGGGGCCGG